>CANQUW010000090.1 GCA_947627145.1 uncultured Bacilli bacterium | reverse complement strand
TTAGGATTTTATCTACTAATTCGTAGTACCCCTCTTTCATCACTTGGAATATCAGCGATGGTTCTTCTTCACAAGCTTTTATAGCTTTTTCTTCATTATAAAACATAATTAACACCTCTAATTTCTTGTGATGTCTTAATATTTTACCACAAAAGTGTTATTTTGTCAATGAAAACAACACTTTCCTCATCACTATTATATGATAAATAGTAAACTTTTGTTACTAGTTATCTTACTTATATTATGTGTATATGTTCTTTTTTTATATAGATTTTAATAATACAAAAAGCGAGAAAATTTTCTCGCCTTTAAAATATATCTAATTTTTCTTTCTCTATATTTTTAAGTGAATTTAATTCTTTTTTAGTTAGATATTTTTTGTGTACAACAGCACTAAAAACATATTTATCAAAGAAATTATCATTCATTATATAATATCCATTATTAGTAAAATCTCCAAAACTATCTTCTACTTTCCATCTGATACTTTTATTTTTTTCTTTTTCTACTCCAGTAAGTGTCATTAAATGATGCATAGAAATAAGAGAGAAATTTAGAAGTTCTTCTTTAGTAAGCCTTTTTACATTTAATAATTCTTCATAATTATAAAGTCTTGTATCTAATATTCTATTTTCAAAGTCTCTATCTCTAAATATGTATATACCAATGTATACTGGAATATTATCTTGTAGTTGTTTTACACACATATCTTTTACTCTTTTAATAGGCAGGTTTAAAATACTTGTTTTAGTATTCCAATAAATATTACCATAAACTTTATAATAATCTTTATTTATATTGCCTATATTTATATAATCATCTAAATTTAAAGTAAGATACTTTTCTTTAAAAGATAATGGTGTTGTATTTTTTATAATTATTGTTTTTCCAGCTTTATTTTTATATTTATAATTAAACTTAGTTGGTGGTGTTCCATATATTTTAGAAAGTAGAATATAATCTTCTTCTAATAGTTTTATCTTAATTTTTTCAAGTTCTTCTTTAGTTTTCTTATTTTTTAAATCTATTAATTTATAGATATCTTTATATACTTTTTCTTCTATTATCATATAAGCATTACTAGAGTTTTTTTCATCAAAGCAAGATGGCATTACCTCATTTGGTACTAGTCCATATTTATTAATTATTTTTTTAAACAATTCAAAGTACCCTGAATCATATAAGTATATAACGTGTTCTTTATTTAGTTTATTTATACTTACATTCTTAGTATTAATTATTTTTTCATAGATATAATTTATCTTTTCTAATCTAGTATAGAAATTTATATAATTACTAGAAAGTATTAAATCTTTGGGATTGATATTTAAGTTATTAGAAACGTTATATTTTATAAAATTAAATCCTGCATATATCCAACAAGTCTCATTTTTTTCCTGATTATATCTATAACTATCTGGTAGTTCTATATTAAACTTATTCTTATTTTCTTTTATAATACTCTTATTTAAAGCTTTATCATTAATACTTTTCTTTGGTACTTTTAAGTTTGTTTTTTTATTAAACTTTTTAATATCATCTATAGTAATTTCTTTCAATATATCACTTCCTTACTTTGTCTTTATCTAAGCTATTAATATAACAATTAAAATCCTTGAATGACAAATTAGGCTCTACTTCATAAAACTCTGTTACTTTTCTAATAGATTTCTTTTCTCTTTTTTGATAATAATCAGAAGTCTCTTTAAGTGCCTTTTCAAAATTATCAAATTCATATATTCCTACTCTTGTCCAATTAGGATGTTCAATTTGATATACTTTACCATTTAATTCATACAATACAAAACAATGCATATGCTCTTCTTCATCCATATCATTAAAATTTTCATCTTCATAAATTCTAGTGCAAAACATTCTATTAGGAATATTTAACTTTTTAAGTAACATACTCATCAAATAAACTTGTTCTATACATGTACCAATACCGTGTGATAATACTTCATCTATGCTGGAAGTTCTATATAATCTACGAAAATCTTTCATATTTCCTATATGTTCTTCTTTATTAATATCTAACCACCCATATCTAATATTAGATTGCATAAATTTTAATATATCTTCAGGTGTTTTAATATCTTCTATATTCATATTATTTCTCCTTTAATTTATTTTATCATTTATTAAAATTTTCTTCTACATAAAGAGAGTTTTCTGTTAATAAGTATACTTTATCTATTACCTCATTTATGTAAAGTCTATCATGTGAAATACTTATAATAGTTCCTTTAAACTCTTTTAAAACTTTTCTTAATACTGGGTTTGATAATGGACTTAAATTTCTTGTTGGTTCATCAAGTATTAATACATTACATTTATCAAGTACTAATTTTATTAAAAATAATTTTGCTTTGGTACCATTACTTAAATCTTTTATCTTTCCTTCTGTTTCATCTTTTATAAAATTCATACTAGATAAATAAGTTCTTGCTTTAGTTATATCACTTAGTTTTTTAGATGGAGCGATAAAGTCTAGGACGTTTTCATAATCATTAAATACATCATCATAGTTTTGTGGCATATATCCTACTTTTATATCTTTTCTTTGTTTTAGTTTTTCATAAATTATTTTTATTAAAGTAGATTTACCACAACCGTTTTTTCCTATTATACAAATTTTAGTATTACCTATAATATCTAATTTTATATTTTTAGAAAGTACTTTATCTTCTACTTTTAATTCATCTAAATTTAGGTTTATAATTATTTTATTTTTAGGAATAGATGTATTTTCAAATGAGAAATTTATATTTTCTTCTACATCTACTTTTTCTGTTGTAATCTTTTTCTCTAATCTTTTTTCTTGAGATTTTAAGTTTCTCATTTTCTTTTTTAATAGTGCAGCACCATAAGGGTCTTTTCTTGTAATTGTCTTTTGTCTATACTCAACTTTTTGCATTATTTGTTTTAATTTTTCTTCTTGCTTTTTATAATCTCTTTTTTCTTTTGATGCGATTTGATTTTGTTTTTCTATTTTTCTAATTCTCTTATCTACATATTCTTTAAATCCTATATTTTCTAAAGTATGCCTACATTCTTTTTTATGTTTTATTCTTTCAATATGCAATATTCTATTAGCAGTATTTTGTAGTAGTGTTTCATCATGGGATACATATATTATTGGTTTAGCAGTTGTCTTTATAAAATTTTCTAAAAAGTTTAAAGTATCTATATCTAAGTCATTAGTTGGTTCATCTAAAAATAATATATCATAGTCATCAAGTAATAATTTTAAAATACTTATTTTTACTTTTTCTCCTCCTGATAATGTATTAATAGTTTGATTTAATATTTTATCTTCTAAATTTATTTTATTTAGATTTTTATATAGATTATTTATCTTATTGTAATAGTCTTCTTCATCTTTAAATAGAAAATCATATACTTGATAGTTTAATATATCTTCTTGAATATATTGTGGTAAGTAACCTATTCTATTATTGTTTGTATTTATAATTCCACTAATTTCTGCATAATCACATTTATTAATTAATGATTTTAAAATAGTAGATTTTCCATTACCTTCTTCTCCTATTATTGCAAGTTTGTCATTAATATTTAAATTGAATGATAAGTCTTTTATTGTATAGTTATTTTCTATTGTTATATTTAAATTTTTTACTTCTAACATATTATGCCTCCTTCTTTTTGGCATAATCAAAGTTTATGCCAGACTTTTAAAAAATTAAATATCTCACTTTAATCACCTCCATTTTTTAAACACGAAAAAAAACACTTTCTTACTATTATGTTTTAGAAAGTGTTTCTATTTTATTTTTCAATTATATATTTATTATAGCATGGTAAAAACAATCAATCTAAAACATGATTTTATATAGTTTGTTTTAATTTGATTATTTCTTATTACCATGACATTACCTTCTTTCTGTTACATATTATACTACTTT
>CANQUW010000089.1 GCA_947627145.1 uncultured Bacilli bacterium | reverse complement strand
CCTTCTTTTACACTTGCTTCAAACTTTTTAACAGCAGTTCTCATACTAGAAGTAATTAAAGTATTAACTTTTTCACGCTTTGCGTTACTTCTTACACGCTTTTTTGCACTTTTAATATTTGGCATTCTTCTCACCTCGCTTTTTTATAAACATATTAATTTTAACAAAAAATAAGAAAAAAAGCAAATAAAATATAAGAAAATGGGGAAATTTAATAAAAGGTGATACTATGCATGAGATTGATTTAAAAAATAAAAACTTAAGAACAGATTTAATTATTGAAACTTTATCTAAAAATAAAAGTATAAAAGGAGTAGTTCATAAAGAGAAAAAATACGATAATATAACAGTAGAAGAAACTGAAATTGATGATGAAGCCTCAAACGTTTTAGATAAATCAAGTGGAAGCTACAAAACAATATCGTTTGAGGATGTAACTGATAAAGATAATTATAAAAAGGTTGAAGAAATATTTATAAAAACTCTAAAAGATATGCTTGTAAGTAATAATATTAAAGATAAGAATACTGCTTTAATAATAGGACTAGGAAATAAGAATTCAACTCCTGATGCTTTGGGACCTAAAACAATAGATAATATAATAGTAACAAAGCATTTATTTGCTCTTGGTAGTGTAGAAGAAGGATACAGAGAAACATCAAGTTTTACACCAGGAGTAACAGGAACAACAGGAATTGAAACAAGTGATATGATAAAAAGTGTAGTAGATACTGTAAAACCAGATTTTTTAATTGTAATAGATGCCTTATCAGCATCATCAATTGATAGAGTAAATAAGACTATTCAGATGTCAAACAGTGGAATATCTCCTGGAAGTGGAGTTGGAAACCACAGAGTAAAAATAGATAAAAATACTTTAGGTATACCAGTTTTTGCGATAGGTGTTCCAACTATAGTAGATGCTGTAACAATTGCTAGTGATACAATATTTTATATGTATAAACATTTTAGTTTTAAGATAGATAATATTAACAATAAAAAACTAAAACTAATACCAGAGTCATTACAAAACTATTTATCTTTTGATAAAGAACTATCTAAAGAAGATAAAAGTAAAGTTTTTGGTATGATTGGAAATCTATCTGAAGAAGAAACTAAAGAATTAATATATGAAGTCTTATCTCCTATAAATTATAATTTAATGGTAACACCAAAAGAAGTAGACTTTGTTATAGATAAACTTTCTATGTTAATAGGAAATGGAATAAATAAATCTTTACATAAAAATATAACTTAATACCTTAAAACGACAAAAATAAATTCCCAAATATACTATCATATAATAAGAAAGGAAAGATAGTTATGGGAAGAGTTAAATTAAAAAAGAAAAGAAAAAAAACAAAATACTTAGTAATTTTATTTGTTATTATATTTATTTATAGTATTTATCTAACATTTAATTATTTAGAAAATAAAAATATTTCTTATGATAATAAAACTCTTGCCAAAACTTTATTAAAAGAAAGTAATAAAGGAATTAAATTAGAAAATGAAAGTGTAGTAAAAAAAGTAATAAAAACACTTTCCAATCCATTAAATATAATAAATAATAATTATAAAGGTTTAGTAAAGAATAAGCAGGTAGTACCCATAAAAGAAGAAGAGACTTCGGATACAGAAGAAAAACAAGCTGAAATTTATATTTATAATTCACATCAAACAGAAGAGTATAAAGCAAGTAATTTTGCAGAGTATAGTGTTTCTCCAACTGTTATGGTTGCAAGCTACATCATGCAAGAAAAACTAAAAGAAGATGGACTTAACAGTTTAGTAGAAGAAAGAAGTATAAGTGATTATTTAAAAGCTAATAATAAAAAATATGTTTATAGTTATGAAGCTAGTAGAAGTTACATGGAAACAAGTAAACAAAATAATCCTTCACTAAAATATTTTATAGATGTTCATAGAGATTCTCTTACAAGAGATAAAACTACAACAGAAATTAATGGTAAAAGTTATGTTAAAATATTATTTTTAATTGGACTAGAAAATCCTAACTTTGAAAAAAACTTAGAATTCACAACAAAAATAAATGATAAAATAAACGAACTATATCCTGGACTTAGTAAAGGTATTTATAAAAAAGGAGGAGAAGGAGTAAATGGAGTTTATAACCAAGACTTCTCACCATATACAATATTAGTAGAGTTCGGTGGCAATGAAAATACAATTGATGAAGTATTCAACTCAACAGTTGCTTTTACTAAAGCATTTGAAAGTGTAATAAAAGAAAGTGTGGGATAAATGAATAAAAAAGCAATTGTACGTATTATCGTCGGAACTCTAATAATAACTTTTTTAATTTTATATGTTGCTCAAGGAACAGGATATTATGAAGTGAAAAATAATTCTAAAGCAAGACTAACAGAAGATGCCTTAAAAAGATATGAACAAGATATAAAAGATGGAAAACAAATTGATTTAAATAACTATATGGAAGAAGAAAAAATATATACTAATAATATTACAAAACTAACAAGTAATGTAAGTCGTGGTATAGAAAAAGGAATGAACTATGTAATGGAATATCTATTTAGAGAAATGAGTAAAGCAGTAAAAGAAAACCAAACAGAATAAAAAATATTGACACAACAAATAAAGTTATGTTATAGTTAACTAAAGGATGTATCAAATATGATATCCAATTATTGAGTTTTGGAGGCCTTTAGTTATGATAGAAAATAGTGATGAATATTTTGAATTGTTAAATGATATAAAAAATACTGTAATAACTACTAGAAAGAAAGTAGTTATGAATGCCAATAAAGAATTAATTTTAATGTATTATAATATTGGAAGAAGACTAATTGAACACAATAAATGGGGAACTTCTTACATAGATACTCTAGCAAAAGATATAAAAATGGAATTTCCAAATTTAAAAGGTATGTCTGCAAGAAACTTAAGGTATATGAAAAAATTTGCAACAGATTTTAAAGATGATAATTTTTTGCAACATCATGTTGCAAAATTACCATGGAGTTCTATTACTACTATAATGGATAGAGTAAAAATAGAAAAACAAAGAGTTTGGTACATAAAGAAAGCTATAGAAAACGATTGGTCAAGAACAATTATAGTCCATCAAATAGAAAGTAAATTATATGAAAGACAAGCTGTTTTAGAAAATAAAACTACTAATTTTGATAAAACTCTACCAACACCAACTAATGAACAAGTAAAAGAATTGTTAAAAGATCCTTATATATTTGATTTTATAACAAGTAAAAAAGAATTAAAAGAATTAGATATAGAAAGAGAATTAGTTTCTAATATAACTAAATTATTATTAGAGTTGGGAGAAGGATTTGCTTTTGTTGGAAAAGAATATCATATAGAAATAGAAAATAGTGATTATTATATAGATTTATTATTCTATAATATGAAAGTAAGTAGTTATGTCGTAATTGAATTAAAAACTACAGAATTTAAACCTGAATATATTGGAAAACTAAATTTCTATTTAAGTGCAGTTGATAAATATGTAAAACAAGAAAGTGATAATCCTACTTTTGGAATACTATTATGTAAAGATAAGAAAAAAGTAACTGCTGAACTTGCCTTAAAAGATATTAACAAGCCCATTGGAGTTAGTGAATATAAAATTTTATCAGAAATTCCTGAATATTTAGAAAATACTTTACCTAGTATTGAAACTATTGAAAAAAGATTATGTGAAGATTATCAATATGAATAAAAAGTATGTTCGCGATAAGTAAAATTTTGCAACATCATGTTGCAAAATTTCCATAATCACTAAAACAAAGCATAATTGATATGCTTTTTCTTTTATATTATAAAGAAATTTGTTATAATATAGTAAGTAAATGGAGGTATCTATATGAAGGATTTTATTAGAAATTTTTGTATAATTGCGCATATTGATCACGGTAAATCAACTCTTGCTGATCGTATATTAGAAGTAACTCATG
>CANQUW010000088.1 GCA_947627145.1 uncultured Bacilli bacterium | reverse complement strand
TCCATATCATCTTCACTTTTATCAAATGAATAAGCATCCATCATAACAAAAGCACGTGATCTAAACAAATAACCTCTTGTTCTCATCTCTTTTCTAAATTTTGTAT
The DNA here is from genome assembly GCA_947627145.1 of uncultured Bacilli bacterium. The sequence goes on along the minus strand of CANQUW010000088.1, from coordinate 3,886 downwards.
TTATCTGATAATACACAGCAGGCAAATTCTTATAAGAAGAAAGTCTATTAGATGAAAATATCAAAGCACATTCCTCTGCAGTTGGACCAAGACCATACTCTCCTAAATTATTTTCAAGAGTAAACATAATATCAGAAGTCTGAGTATAAGTATCCCATCTATCAGATTTAACCCAAACATCTTTAGGTTGTAATTGTGGAAACTCTACTTGAACACAACCTGCCTTATCAAGTTCCTCTATTATTATATTTTCAATAGTTCTTTCAAGCTTTGTCCACAAATTACCATATCCATATATACCACTTTCAAATTGATATAATTCACCAAGCTTAAATAAAATATCTTGAGAAGAATAATCATCACTAACATCAGAAATATTTATTTTCTTAATATTCAAATTACTAAGTCTCATACTAATCTCTCCCTTCAAAAAAAGATGATACCCAAAGGAGTGCATAATGCACGGTACCATCCTAATATTTACTTAATTTAGATAACGGCTATTAACCGAAAATGTTTACATTTCACTCAGGAGTAGGAACTTATTACTAGTTTTATTATTTTACACCAACCAATAACTCTCTTTAAAAACTTATATAAAAGTCATGTCTCCATCAAAGATTTATGACATAATAATACTACATTAAATGAATTTAGTCAAAATTTCAAGTATTCATTTCATTTTAAATTTTATATTTGAAAACAAACAATATTTAGAACAAAACTTATCTAATCAACAAATTATAATTTTCTATCTTTTATTACTATTTTTTATTTCCATATAAACATCATTATCACGTCTATCATATCTTTTAAAACCAATCTTTTCATAAACGTGTATTGCACGTAAATTATCAGGAAAAACTTTCAAATAAATTCTATCCAAATTAAATTCTTCAAAAGAATAATCTAAAAACTTCCTAATAGCTTCACTACCATAATGTTTATCTTGCATAGCATAAGTAATACAAATACCAAACTCTGCAGTACCTTTCTTTATATTTTTAAGCTCAATATTACCTATAAACTTATCTGTTTTCTTCTCAAGCATAGAAAATATAAACTCTTTACTTTTTAATTTACTATTAACATAGTTAATCTCATCCTCTAAAGATATATTAACATCAGTATAAAATATAAACCTAGCATTATAAGGATCTCCTATCATTTTCAAATAATCTTGTACTAAATCAGTACTTAATTTTACAAAGTTTATATTACTTGATGAAAATATAACTTCATAATTATCATTAATTTTTTTTAATTTCTTAGACTTCATATAATACACCTCACACTACTATTGTACCAAAAAATTCAAAATAAAAAAAGACCTATAATTTTATTCTATAATTATTGCCTTTTTCTCAAATATAATCTACAATTATGACCGTCAACAATATTTCTATCAATTTCTTTTTCAAAACCAAATTTAAAGTATATATGACGAGCAATATCGTTATCATCATTAACCGCAATAGTAAACTCACTAAAACCAACCTTCTCCAAAGTAGAAATAACATATTTTAAAAACTTTTGTCCATAACCCTTATTTTGATAATCTCTTCTAACACGAAAAGCTTCTAAAGATACTCTAACATTAGGAATAGTTTCATTTTTATAATTTTGATTAACATAATTAACAGTAATATCTCCAACAATATGTCCCTTATCTTCAATTATAAACATATCTATCTCACCACAACTAAGTTGCTTAAATCTTTTATTATAAAACTTTTCATAAACTTTATCATTTAATAATTCTTTATATTTATAAAGTTCTTCTTTTTCTAATTTTCTAAACTCCATAATACACCTCATTTAATATCTTATTAAATATATCATAATCACTATATAACAAACCAAGTCTTCCCATACTCATCCAATAAGAATTTTCTAAATCATCCTTACTTTTCTTATTATATTCAGTCTGCAATATATTAACAGCATTTCCTATTTCATAAAATAAATAAAAATTATCTATCTCGTATTTAGTAAGTTTATTATATTTATTATATTCATTAAGTAACAAATAAATATTATTATAAGTTTTATCTTTAGAATTTTTATCTAAACATATACTACTAGCAATAACAGCAAGATCAATAATTCTAGGTAATATATTTGAAACTGAAAAATCTATAATCCATATCTTTTTATCATTATCAAAAATTACATTAGTATTCCTAATATCACCATGTACAAAACCTTTAGGAAGCATGTCAAAATCTATATTTTTAAATCTAAGAATTAAATCTTCAAAATATTTTCTATCATCACTAGATAAACAATCCTTCTTTTTATTATATTCACAACAAAAATTAGCAATTGACCAACTATCATAAACAAATTCTGTTTCTACATCTAAATTATTTATACTAGCAGTCTGATAAGCAATTTCTTTTATAATATCTTCTGAAGAACTAATATCAAGTTCAAATAAATTTTTACCGTAAACAAATTCAAATACACATATGTTATAAATATTACCTTCATAATCTAATACAAACAAAGTATCATTATTAAAAGAAAGTATTTTTGGAGAACTTACTTTACTATTCGAAACAGTATTCAGTCTATCCATAAATAATTTAATATCATCTAAACTTCTATTTTTATTAAAAATTTTAACACAAAAATCCCCTTTAGAAGTTGTTAATTTATAAGTATAATCTTCATAACCCATAGTTATTACTTCGTTAGATACAAATTCTCCTAAATTATAATTTTTACATACCTCTAAAGAAATATTTTTTAAATTTGTATTTAACCCTATTCTTTTACTAAACTCATCCAAGAAAAACACCTCCTATTTACATAAATTATATCATTAAAATAAAAGACCGACAACTATTGTCGAATCTTAAAGAGGAATTTTTAAAGTTTGTCCTATCTGTAAAGTATTACTAGTAATATTATTAAAAGTCTTAATGGCGTCTACTGTTGTATTATATCGTCTCGCAATCGCATATAAAGTATCTCCACTGAGTACTGTATAATTAACATAATTAACTCTTAATCGCATCAACCGAAGTATTATAAAGTCTCGCAATATAATATAAAGTATCTCCACTTAAAACAACATAATTAATATAACTTTCATTTTCTGTACTAGTAGGAATTTTTAAAGTCTGGCCTATTATAATCAAATCACTACTTAAATTATTAAGACTTTTTATCGCGGCAGTTGTTGTATTAAAACGCTCAGCAACACCTGACAAGCTATCACCAGGTTTTACTGTATATATAAAATAATTATCTGTAGAAGTTGTAGGAATTTTTAACACTTGACCTATCTGTAAAATATTACTAGTAAGATTATTTAAATCTTTAATCGCATCAACCGTTGTATTATATCGTCTCGCAATCGCATATAAAGTATCTCCACTTTTAACAATATAAGTCACATCATTACCAGTATCATCATCAGTATTATTATCATTTTCTCCTACATCATCAAGTACACATGAATTAAGATTACCATATAAAGAATTAATTAACCTCCAAGTATTACTATCAACTATTCCATTAGCAGTAATCTCATTGTTAAGTTGAAATCTTTTAACAGCAATCTCTAATTCCCTATCAAAGTCACCATTAACTTCTCCTGTATAAAATAAAAGTGCTTTAAGTTTAGTTTGTAAATCTCTAACATAGCTACCAGTAGATCCGTATCCTAAATTAGGAAAAGCACTAATAGTTGAAATTTTAGGTTCAGTTTCACTATTTAATCTAACCCAAGTATCACCATCTACTACTCCAGTATCATTAAGTCCAACACTTCTCTGAAATGCCTTAACACCTTCTTCAGTTGCAAGACCAAACTCTCCATTAATTACAGGATTATAAAACCCGAGTCTTTTCAACTTTTCCTGCAAAATTACAACAT
>CANQUW010000087.1 GCA_947627145.1 uncultured Bacilli bacterium | reverse complement strand
GCGTGGGTTTCTTTCCAATTTATAACAAACTATTAAAATATTTCAATTTACTATTGACTTTTAATAGTTAGTCACCCCCAAAATCGTCTATATTATAACACAAAAACTAAAAGAAATAAACCTTTTTAAGATTTATTTCTAGCATCCCATTTCTTTCTTTCTTCAGTATTTAATATTTTCTTACGAAGTCTTATAAAGTTTGGAGTAACTTCAACTAACTCATCTGAATTAATATAATCAAGTGCATACTCTAAAGAAATTGGTCTAGGTCTTTTTAAAACTACAGTATGATCACTTCCAGCAGCACGTACGTTAGTTAAGTTTTTACCTTTAACAACATTAACCGCTAAATCGTTATCACGATTACACTCTCCTACTATCATACCTTCATAAACTTCAACACCTGGTTCAATAAACATAGTTCCTCTATCTTCCAAACTTCCAATAGAATAAGCAGTAGATGCTCCATTTTCCATAGATACCAAAACACCAAGTTTTCTTTCTCCAAAATCTATATTTTCATAAGGTCTATATTCCTTAAAAGTATGGTTCATAATACCATAACCTTTAGTCATAGTCATAAAGTCAGTTGAAAAACCAATTAAACCACGAGATGGAATTGTATATAAAAGTCTAACTTGATTCTCAAAATTAGTCATATTTTCCATTATTCCACCACGAGTACCTAATTGTTCAATAATTGTACCAACACTCTCTTCTGGAACTTCAATTTGTAACTCTTCATAAGGTTCACACTTAACACCATCAATTTCTTTAATGATAACAGATGGCTTAGAAACCTCTAATTCAAATCCTTCACGACGCATATTTTCAATTAATATTCCAAGATGTAATTCTCCACGTCCTGATACTAAAAACGATTCATTAGTAGCAGGTTCTACCTTTAAACTAACATCTTTTTGAGTTTCACGAGTTAATCTTTCTTCTATCTTTCTTGCAGTAACAATTTTACCATCTTTTCCAACAAATGGAGATGAATTCGCACCAAATGTCATTTGAAGTGTTGGTTCATCTATATGAAGTTTTGGAAGTGGAGACTCTTTTCCTACTTCACATAGAGTTTCTCCTACTGATATATCAGCAAGACCAGCAACCGCAATAATATCTCCTGCTTCTGCTTCTTCTATTTCAATACGATTATAACCATAAAAACCAAATAATTTTTGAATTCTAAATTGTTTAACAGTTCCATCTAAACGACAGCAACTAACCATTTCACCCACTTTAATACGACCATTGTGAACACGTCCAATACCAATTCTTCCAACAAACTCATTATAATCTAAAAGTGCTGGTTGAAATTGTAAATCTGCATTAGTATCTCCCTTAGGTTCTGGAATTTCTTCAATTATTGTATCAAGAACTTCAGAAAATCCAGGAGTTTGAGTATTAACATCACTATCAAAACTAGAAGTACCATTTAAAGCTGATGTATATAAAGTTTTAAATTCAAGTTGATTATCATCTGCACCAAGTTCAATAAACAAATCTAAAATTTCATCTAAAACATCATCAACTCTTGCACTTTCCTTATCGACTTTGTTAATAACAACAATAGGTTTAACATGAGCTTCAAATGCTTTCTTCAAAACAAAACGTGTTTGAGGCATAGGTCCTTCATAAGCATCTACTACTAAAAGTACACCATCCACCATTTTCATAATTCGCTCAACTTCTCCACCAAAATCAGCATGTCCTGGTGTATCCATTATATTAATTCTAATACCCTTATAATCAAGTGCTGTAGTTTTAGCAAGTATAGTAATACCTCGTTCTTTCTCTAAAGCATTAGAATCCATCGAAATATTAGATGTATCTTCATTATCACGAAACATTCCAGATGATTTTAAAATTCCATCTACTAATTTAGTTTTCCCATGATCAACGTGTGCAATAATCGCAATATTTCTTTTTTTCATACATTTCACTTCTTTCTTACAACGAGAAAGATTATACCATAAAAATCAAAAAAAATCTATTTCTTAGAGATTTTTTTACAAATATAAATAACAACTAACGCCACAAGTAGTAATTGTATTGGTACTTTAAGGCGAGAAACATAGTCTTTCGCAACCACCCAATTACTTCCTAAAGCATAACCAACATACACAAAAACAAAAGTCCATGGAATACTACCTATAGTCGTAAAAACAACAAATTTAAAAAAAGAAACCCTTGTAATTCCAATAGGAAGTGATATTAAAGTTCTAACAATAGGAAAATTACGACCTACACAAGATGCAAAAAGTCCATAACGAGAAAACCATTCATCACTTTTCTCTATATCTTCTTCTTTCATAAAAAAATATTTACCATACTTTTCAATAAAAGGTCGTCCTCCAAAGTATCCCATAAAATATATTACAATTGCACAAAACACACTACCTAAAAGGCCAATTAAAAAGGCACCCCAAAAAGAAAAAATTTTACGAGATGCAAGTATACCACCAGTTGCAAGTATCGCTTCACTAGGAATAATAATTATAACAGCTTCTAAAACCATTCCCAAAAACATACCAAAATAACCATATTTATTAATAAGATCAAGTGCAAACTCTCCCATTAAATCACCTATAAAATCTTATGAAAAAAAACATAAAAAAAGAATTAATCTTTCATTAACTCTTCTATATACTCGTATAAATATTTATATTTTTCTCCAAGCATCTCTCCATTATATCTTTTAATCATCTCCACATCAGCAATTCCATCCCCTACTGCATAAACATCTTTATCTAAAAATCCACACTTTTCTTTTATAAAGTCTAATGCTTCATATTTTAAATTACCTTCAACTATATTATAAGACATAACACTAAAATATATATTTAAGTTATCTATATTTTTCATTTTATCTAAAAATTCTTTATTATCTTCTACTTCTTTTTTAGAAAAAAACACCTTAATAGCATTATCTATTTTATCATGATGATAACGATAACCATCATCAAAATTAACTTCATAATTATATTTACGTGCTAAAAGATATATAGTGTCGAGTGTAGATGGTGCAATATTTTTTCTAAATACTTCATTCATGTCTTTATCAAATATAATCTTACCATCTTCTCCTGCAATAAAATCACAATGTAGATCATATTCTTTTAAGAAATCTTTAAAAGTCCTATATTGTCTTCCAGTAATTATTGCAAACTTATTTCCTGCTGCAATAAACTTCTTTATAGCGTCCACATTCTTTTTAGTAAGTTCATCATCACCATGCATAAGTATAGTAAAATCTAAATCACTTGCCAAAAGTTTCATTATACCAACTCCTACACAATTTTATAAAAAAACATGATGAATAAACATCATGTTTTAAAATCTAAATGGAGCGGATGAGGAGAATCGAACTCCCGTAGTTAGCTTGGAAGGCTAAGGTTCTACCATTAAACTACATCCGCAAATCAAATTTACAAATACTATTATATGAAACAAATACTAATTTGTCAATACTTTTTTTATATTTTATTATTAAGTATTAAAAATTACTTATTCCACAGCAACAACATATTTATTATACAATTTCATTTGTTCTTCTTTCTTCTTGCGATTCTCTATTTTACTATCTTCAACAGGATATACACTCTTTACTTTTAGTTCTTTTCCTTTATTAACTCTAACAGCAACTAAAACATTATGATTGATTCTTTTATAATATTCTAAACCATTTTTAGATTTATCATAAAAAACATAATCTGGATTTTTAATAATATCTGACAAAGAATTCATAACAATATTATAATCTTGTTCACTATGAAAATCATTAATATGTCTTTGCTTACTATGTTCTAAAACTTCATCATATATTACTACATTTTTATTTCTTTGTTCCGGAATATTCCATTGTTCTACTATTTCGTTACTAACTTTTCCTAAAACTCTTTTCATATATTTCTCCCAATTGATATTTTTAACTTAAAATAAATAGAGCCCATACAAAGTATGAGCTCACTCGAGTAATAGGCCACTGCATCACTTGGCATCTCATCGAATTCTAATGAATCCTACA
>CANQUW010000086.1 GCA_947627145.1 uncultured Bacilli bacterium | reverse complement strand
TGAAAAAGAGAAGTAAAAAGTATTCTGAAAATATTGCTAAGATTGAAAAAGGAAAACTTTACACTAAAGAAGAAGCTGTAAAGCTAGTAAAAGAAACTTCAAATTGTAAGTTTGATGCTTCAGTTGAAATTGCAATGAGATTAAATTTGGATACTAAAAAAGCTGATCAACAATTAAGAGGAGCAATTGTTCTACCTAAAGGAACAGGAAAAGAAACTCGTGTTTTAGTAATTGCTAAAGGTGAACAAGCTAAAGCTGCAGAACAAGCAGGTGCTGATTATGTAGGAGATACAAACTTACTTGAAAAAATAGAAAAAGAAAATTGGTTTGAATTTGATACAATGATTGCAACACCTGACATGATGCCTTTACTTGGTAAACTTGGACGTGTTTTAGGACCTAAAGGTTTAATGCCAAACCCTAAAACAGGAACAGTTACTACAAATGTTGCAGAAGCTGTAAAAGAAGTTAAAGCTGGACGTGTTGAATATAGAACAGATAGCTTTGGAAATATCCATGGAGTAATCGGAAAAGTATCTTTCTCTGAAGAAGATTTAATTGCAAACTTAGATGCTTTCGTGAATACAATTTTAAGAATAAAACCAGCAACAGTTAAAGGTGAATATGTTAAAAACATTTCTATTTCATCAACAATGGGACCTGGTATTAAATTAATGAATAATTTTGACAAATAATAAATAATATTATATAATAAGTTTAATTTGTTGGTACCATAGACAGTAGGTGGCAAAGTAAATCCTACCGAGGACTAAAAATAATTAGAGTTTTAAAGTTCTTGGTATGTAATCAAGAACTTTTATTTATGGAGCCAATTGATAAGGAGGTGTGTTATGGCAAACGAGAAAATCTTAAAACAAAAACAAGAAACAATCGATGAAATCAAAAATCGTGTAAATGAATCATCTTCAGTTATAGTTTTCGATTATCGTGGAATTACTGATGAAGAAGTAAAACAATTAAGAAGAGAACTAAGAGAAAATGAAGCTGATTATAAAGTATACAAAAATACTTTAGTATCACGTGCATTTGATGATTTAAAAATTGATATGAAAGATGTTTTAGTTGGACCAAGTGCTTTTGCATTCGGAAGTGATCAAGTAGGTGCTATTAAAACAATTTCAAAATTTGCAAAAACACATCCAGCATTAATAGTTAAAGCAGGAATCATTGATGGAGAAATAGCAGACACTGCTAAATTAAATGAATACGCATCTCTACCATCAAGAGAAGGACTACTTACTATGTTAGCTGGAGGTATGATTGGTCTTGTAAGAGACTTATCAATCTGCTTAGATTTATATGCTAAAGAAAAAGAAGAAAATTAAAATATAATAAAATAAAATATAGGGAGGAATAAAAAATGGCAAAATTAACAAAAGAAGATTTTATTAGCTCATTAAAAGAAATGAATCTTTTAGAAATAAAAGAATTAGTAGACGCAATGAAGGAAGAATTTGGTGTTGATCCATCAGCAGTAGCTGTTGCTGCACCAGCTGCAGGAGGAGAAGCTGCAAGTGAAGGACCAAGTGCAGTTACTGTAAGTATCGCTGACGCTGGAGCTGCTAAAGTTGCAGTAATCAAAGTAGTTCGTGAAATCACTGGACTAGGATTAAAAGAATCTAAAGATATCGTTGATAATAATGGTGTTGTTAAAGAAAATATACCAACTGATGAAGCTGATGAAATTAAAGCTAAGCTTGAAGAAGCTGGAGCTACTGTAGAAGTTAAATAATTTAACTTCTTTTTTTATTGGAAATTTAATAAATATAATTTAACAGCACAAAAACATCATAAAAAAATGTATTAGACTTACACTTTTTCTAAAAAAATATTAAAAAATATGTAAAATTTAAGTAAAATGCAAAAATTTCTTGACTAAAATGACAAATTATTGTATTATACTAGATACGAAAGGAGACAACTATAATTATTTTTAAGTTATAGTTGTCTTTTACTTATTAGAAAAGGATGATTGGATGGGACAATACTTTGAAAATACAAACCTACCAAGTGATATCAAAAAAATTAATATAAATATATTAAATCATAACTTTACTTTTTTAACGGACAATGGGGTTTTTTCAAAAGATAAAATAGATTTTGGAAGTAGATTATTACTTGAGTCTATTCCGAAATCTGAAATAGGTAATAAAGTTTTAGATGTAGGCTGTGGATATGGAACATTAGGGATTGTATTAAATAAAATTTTAAATGTTTCAGTTGATATGGTTGATGTGAATCTACGAGCGCTTCATCTAGCGGAAAGAAATATCAAAGAAAATCATTGCGAAAATATAAGAGCTTTTGAAAGTAATACTTACGAAAATATAACAGAAAAATATCAAACAATTATTACTAACCCACCGATTCGAGCGGGTAAAAAAGTAGTTTATGATATAGTGATGAATGCAAAAGATCATTTAGAAAAAAATGGATGCCTTTTTTTAGTAATAAGAAAGGAACAAGGAGCTAAATCGCTAATAATCGACTTACAAAAAATATATAATGTAGAAGTAATAGCAAAAAAGAAAAGATTTTTTATAATAAAATGCAAAATTCCATTGACAACTTGACAGTTTTATGCTATTAATATAAATTGGCAACGTTTTATTTTTGTTTGTTTTTAATTCCTTAACAAACAAAAGTAAAATACTTGTAAAAAATCTAAAGTTCTTTGAATTTAAATATGTGTATAGGGGTGAATAACGTGTCATATAAGAATGTAAAATGTGGAGATTATCGTAAAAGAAGAAATTATTCAAAAATTAGAAATACTTATGAACTAAAAGATTTATTAGAGATTCAAAAGAAATCATACCATAAGTTTATTGAAAGTGGTATTAAAGAAGTTTTTGATGACTTGTTCCCAGTTGAAAACTTTTCAGGAACACTATCTCTAGAATTTGGTGATTATCATTTCGATGAACCAAGATTCTCAATTAAAGAAAGCAAAGATAGAGAAACAACTTTTTCTGCACCTTTAAAAGTAGAAGTGCGTCTTTTTAATCGTGAAACAGGAGAAGTAAAAGAACAAGAAATATTTATGGGTGATATGCCTATTATGACAGATAGCGGAACATTCATAATTAATGGTGCTGAACGTGTTATAGTTTCTCAACTAGTACGTTCTCCAAGTGTGTATTTTAATCACGAAATAGACAAAAATGGACGTGAACTTATAACAAGTCAAATCATACCATCTCGTGGTACATGGCTAGAATTTGAAACAGATGCTAGAGGAGTATTATATGTAAGAATAGATCGTACAAGAAAAGTAACACTTACAACATTACTTAGAGCATTTGGTCTTTCTAGTGATAAAGAAATATTAGATACATTTGGTCGTGATGAATATCTAGAAAATACAATTGCTAAAGATTCAACTAAAAATACAGATGAAGCATTAATAGAAATTTATGAAAAATTAAAACCAGGAGAACCAGCTACTCTTGATTCTTCTAAAAACCAAATTATTACTAGATTCTTTGATGAATTTAGATATGAATTAGCAAATGTAGGACGTTATAAATTCAATCGTAAATTAAATATAACAGATCGTCTACTTGGACAAACTCTAGCAGAAGATATCAAAGTAGATGATAAAGTTCTTTTTGAAAAAGGATATACTTTAAATAAAGAAGATATAAAAACATTAAAAGAAATATTTGATAATGGGTATGGAACTGTTAAAGTACCAATCAACGAAGAACTAGATACATATGGAGAAGTTCAAACTATTAAAATAGTAAATCCAACTGATAAGAAAAAGACTCTTATAGTTATGGGAAATGAACCACATATAGATGAAAAGAGATTAACAATTTCAGATGTTTATGCATCTATCTCATATTACTTAAACTTATTACATGGTGTTGGAAATTATGATGAAATCGATCACTTAGGAAATCGTCGTATTAGACAAGTTGGAGAATTATTACAAAACCAATTTAGAATTGGTGTATCTCGTATGGAAAGAGTTATTCGTGAAAGAATGACTACTCAAGAAATGGAAGAAGTAACTCCTAAAACACTTATTAATATAAGACCAGTAACAGCTGCAATGAAAGAATTCTTTGGAAGCAGTCAACTTTCACAATTCATGGATCAAACTAACCCAATTGCAGAACTTACAAATAAACGTCGTTTATCAGCTCTAGGACCAGGAGGACTTTCTCGTGATAGAGCAGGAGTAGAAGTACGTGA
>CANQUW010000085.1 GCA_947627145.1 uncultured Bacilli bacterium | reverse complement strand
AGCTTGTGAAGAAGAACCATCGCTGATATTCCAAGTGATGAAAGAGGGGTACTACGAATTAGTAGATAAAATCCTAAGAACTGGCAAAGTTTCTGTAAATACTACAGATGATGCTGGAAACGATGTTTTATGCAGACTTTTAAAAGCAAGAAAATATGATATCGTTTTAAGACATATGAACAAAAAAGAATGGAAAGTAAATCATCAAAATAAAGATGGAAATACTTTTGCGCATATCCTAGTTACAATGAACTATGTACATGTAGCAAAAATAATAGATACTTTAAAAAGAAATAAGGCATTTCTTCCAAATATTAAAAATAAAAGAGGAGAAACTATACTTGATAAATCTATAAATGGTAATTATATTTATACAACTGCTAAAGTTTTATCAGATAATCGTTTCGACAATATCGATATAGTATCATTTAAACATTTTTATGATACATATATTAAAAGTACATATTATGGAAAATATTCAAAACTTAATAACCTAGAACTTATAGTAAATAGTTTATCATCTAAAGATCACTTACTTCCTAGTATGAAAAAATTACTAGATTTAATTAAAGGAAATATAGACCTAATAAAAAAAGAACTATTAACTAATAAATGTTCTAACTTAGATAATATAATAAACTTTATGTTACAAGAAACAACAGTTTCATAAAAAAGGTTGTCAAAAAAATGACAATCTTTTTTTAAACACTATTGACGAACATAAGTTTGTATGGTATATTAAAACAAGAAAAGACAAAATACCTCAAACAAGAAAAAAAGTCAATACTTTTTTTAGAGATATTTATTTGCTATAGTAGTTATTAAAGGAGGTACCAAATGAAAGATAGTATTATAAAAGAAATTAGTAATAGTTTAAATATAAAGGAGAGTCAAGTAAAAACAGTATTAAAACTTTTAAGTGAAGGAAATACTGTACCATTTATTGCTAGATATAGAAAAGAAGTAACTGGTGCCCTTGATGAAGAAATAATAAGACAAATTGAACAGGTTTATACTTATGAAGAAAACTTACTTAAAAGAAAAGAAGATGTTATTCGTTTAATAGATGAAAAAGGACTTCTAACAGAAGAATTAAAGACATCTATTATGAACTGTAATAAACTAGTTGAAGTAGAAGACTTATACAGACCATATAAAGAAAAGAAAAAGACAAAAGCAACTGCGGCAATTAAAGCAGGACTTGAACCACTTGCGAAAATGATAATGAGTTTTCCTACAAGTGGAGATATAGAAAGCTTATGTAAAAAGTTTTTAAATGAAGAAGTAAAAACTATTGAAGATGCTAAAACTGGAGCGGGATATATAATTAGTGAGTGGATAAGTGATAATGCATCATACCGTAAATATATAAGAAACAATATGTATAATCATGGTGTTATGAGAAGTAAAAAGAAGAAAAACGCTGTTGATGATACTGGAGTCTATGAAATGTATTATGACTTTAATGAAGCCATTAAATATATAAAACCACATAGAGTTATGGCGATGAACAGAGGAGAAAAAGAAAAAGTACTTACTATCTCAATTGATTATGATATAGAATTTATAAAAGCATATTTAGAAAATAAAATTATCAAAAATAAAAATTCGTTTGTCGTAGATTTAGTAAAAGATGCAATAGAGGATGCCTTAAAAAGATTAATAATACCAAGTGTTGAAAGAGAGATTAGAAGTGAGCTAAAAGAAACAGCAGAAGAAACATCAATTAAAAACTTCTCAGATAACCTAGAGAACTTACTTTTAACACCACCTATAAAAGAAAAGACAGTTTTAGGATTAGATCCAGCTTTTCGTACAGGATGCAAACTTGCAGTTCTAGATAAAACAGGAAAACCACTTGAAATTGCGGTAATATATCCAACAGAGCCTAAATGTGATATAGAAGGTTCTAAGAAAAAAGTACTAGAGTTAATAGATAAATATAATATAGATGTAATAGCAATCGGTAATGGTACTGCATCTCGTGAAAGTGAAGCTTTTATCGCAGATACTATAAAAGAAGCAAAACGTGATGTAGAGTACATTATCGTAAGTGAAGCAGGAGCGTCAGTATATTCTGCAAGTAAGCTTGCAATAGAAGAGTTCCCAGATTTAACTGTCGAAAAAAGAAGTGCTATAAGTATTGGTAGAAGACTTCAAGACTCACTATCTGAACTTGTAAAAATAGATCCCAAAAGTATAGGAGTAGGACTGTATCAACATGATGTAAAACAAAAGAACTTAGATGAGTCTTTAAACTTTGTTGTAACAAAAGTAGTAAACAGAGTAGGTGTAAATATAAATACTGCAAGTTCAAGTCTTTTAAAATATGTATCAGGTCTTACTAAACCTGTAATAAAAGAAATAATAAAGACAAGAGAAGAAAAAGGAAAATTTGAAAATAGAGATTGTTTAAAGAAATTAAAAGGGATGAAAGATAAAGTTTATGAACAGTCAATTGGTTTTATGAGGATTTTAGATGGAGATAATCCACTAGATAAAACATCAATTCATCCAGAAAGTTATGACGCAACTTTTGCACTATTAAAGGAGTTAAATATAGATCCTAAAGATATCGGAAAAGATAGTACAAAAGAGAAGTTAAATATTGATTTAGATGAATATAGTAAAAAATTGAAAATTGACAAATACACTTTAAAAGATATCATCGATTCTCTAATTTCACCAGAAAGAGATCCACGTGACTCTATGCCAAAACCAATACTCAGAAATGATATTTTACACATAGAAGATTTGCACGCTGGAGATAAATTACAAGGTACTGTACGAAACGTTGTAGACTTTGGAATCTTTATAGATATTGGGCTAAAGAACGATGGCCTTGCACACATATCACGTCTAACAAAAGAATATATAAAGCATCCTCAGGAGTTATTTTCTGTAGGTGATATCATAGACTGTTATGTAGAAAGTGTAGATGTCAAAAAAAAGAAAGTTGCTTTAAGTCTAATTGACGTAAATTAAAAATAAAATTTCTTATTGAAATCCTTTATCAATAAGGGAAGTAGAAAAATTGCAAAAAAAAAGTTAAAAAAAAGTCGCTTTTTCTATTGTAATTTTTCTAAATACATTTTAAAATGAAATCACAAGAGTTAAAGATTGGGGAGGAAAAAATAATGACCACAAAAACAAAAACAAAAGTAAATGAGATGCCTGATTTAAAGGTAATCAAGAGAAATGGCAAAAAAGTCGAATTTTTAGGAACAAAAATAGCCGTTGCGATTAAAAAGGGATTTGATGCCACAAACAATGAAGAATATAACAACGAAGAATTAACAAATAAGGTTTACTTAAAAGTATTAAGTGAAATCGAAAAAAATTATGCAGATGAAAAATTTATAAAAATTGAAGATATTCAAGATTTAATAGAAGACTCTTTGAGAACTATGGGCTATACTGATGTCTTAGAATCATTTTCTAGTTATAGAGAAAGAAGAAACGAATCTAGAAAAGTATTTTTCTCAAGACAACATAAATTAGCTAAAGCAATAGAACTTCTATCATTAAAAGAAGCAAAAGAAGAAGACTCTAAAAGAGAAAACGGAAACATTGATGGTAATACTGCAATGGGAACAATGTTACAATATGGTAGCACTATCTCAAAAGAATTTGCAAAAAGCTATTTAATGAATTCAAAATTCTCAGAAGCACATGATTCAGGAGAAATTCACATTCACGATATGGATTTCTTACCAATGGGAACAACTACTTGTTGCCAAATAGATTTAACTGAATTATTTAAAGATGGATTTTCAACAGGACACGGACATTTACGTTGCCCTAATGATATCATGTCATACACAGCTCTAGCGGCAATCGCAATTCAGTCAAATCAAAACGATCAACATGGAGGACAATCAATCCCAGCATTTGATTATGATATGGCACCAGGAGTACTTAAAACATTTAAAAAACAATTTAAACAAATCTTATATGATTTCTTAGACTTAAATGGAATTGTTGGACTAGTTAAATTTAATAATATAGTAAAAGATATAGATAAATTAAAAACAATGGATATTGATATCGAAATGTTTGAAAACTATTATAAAGAAAGTGAGTTAGTTGAAAAAATATTTAGAAAGTCTTACGATAAAGCACTTGCCAAAACAGATCGTATCACATATCAAGCAATGGAAGCATTTATTCATAATCTAAATACAATGCATTCTCGTGCAGGAGCACAAGTTCCATTCTCATCAATTAACTTTGGAACTAATACAACACCTGAAGGTAGAATGGTTATGAGAAATTACTTACTCGCAACAGATGCTGGACTTGGAAAAGGAGAAACTCCAATATTCCCAATTTCAATATTTAAAGTAAAAGAGGGAGTAAATTACAATCCAACAGATCCAAACTATGATTTATTCCAGTTAAGT
>CANQUW010000084.1 GCA_947627145.1 uncultured Bacilli bacterium | reverse complement strand
TAAGCAACCTTACATATTTATTATACTACACTTTTCAAAAAAAGACCATCAACAAATTTAATTTGTCAACAGTCTGAGAGTAGATGTTTTAATCTACTCTTTTAATTATTCTTGTGTTTCACTATTTGAATTGTTTGCTGCATTACTGTTTTCTATTTGATTATCAACATATTCTTTATATTTTTTGTTTAATAGTGAATCTTTAAATGTAACTTTATTTTTTTCTCTAATATCTCTTAATGTTTTATAGTATAGTGAAGAATCATTATTAAGTTTATCTTTTACTATTTCTTTTACTACATCATCTTTTACTTTTTTTAGTGTTGGTTTTTTCTTTTGTTTTTCTTTTAAGATAATGTGATATCCATATTGAGATTTTACTGGTTCACTAGAGAATTTTCCAACTTCTAGTTCTTTTGCTGCTTGCATGAAGTTTTCATCGAAATTATCGTCTGTATTGAAGTATCCTAATTCTCCACCTTCTTTAGCACTTCCTGTATCATCAGAATGTTCTTCAGCAAGTTTTGAGAAATCTTCTCCATTTTTTAATTTACTGATAATTTCTTCTGCTTCTTCTTTTGCTTCCTTATCTGCTTTTTCTTTATCTTCATCACTTGCATCATCAGCTGTTTCAACTTTAATTAAAATGTGTTTTGCTTTAATGTCTCCGATAATATTTTCATCATAGTAAGCTTGTATTTCTCCATCTCCAAGTTCATCTTTTAGGTAATCATTTACAGCATCACTTCTTCTGTGTTCAAGTGCTAGGCTTTCTCTAAGTTCATCTTCGCTATCTGCACCAAAGTATTGTTTCATAACTGATTCCCATTGTGAACCATCTTCACCACCATACATTGATTTCATTTGAGTTATTTGTGTATCTACATCTTTTTTTTCAGATTCTGTATTTCCATATTTTTTATCAAATAGTTTATGGTCAATTAAATCTACTAAGATATTAACTCCATATTTTTCACATAACTCTTTATAGTATGTATCAGATGAAATCTTAGATTTTTTCATTGTAACAGCAGCTTTTTCTCCATTTTTTAAAGTTACAGTTCCACATCCAGTAGTTATGCATGTTAAAACTAACAATACACTTAAACTACCTATTAATTTTTTATTCATATAATCCTCCTCCTGAAAGTCATAATTATCATACCAAAAAAAATGGAATAGTGCAAATATTTATTTAATTATGGATATATATAATCACACAATTTGGAGTTTTACCATAAAATAATGTGAATACCAAAAAAAAGGAGGAAAAGGATATGGGTAGTTATGTATCAAATGGTGCAATAGTTTTAGTATTATTTATTTTGTTAGTTATCTTACTAGGTGCTTATATTTAATTTAGATTAAGGAGGTGAGAATATTGTCTTGCGAAAATAATAACAATACAAATTGTAACAATAATCGCACAGGAAGTGGATTTGTTATAATAGTTGTATTATATATCTTACTTGCGATTATTTTAGGAGGAGTTATTAGTTGCTAATAACTCTTTTTCTTTTTCATTATTTGTGATATGATATAGGCAAATGAGGAGGATATTATGAAAAAAGGTATATCTATTGTATTGTGTATAGTTTTATTTTTCTTGATTAACATAAGTTTAGTTGTATTTTGTGTTTCTAGACTTGCATCTAGTAATTTTGTTACTAAGGTAATTGATGATGTTTCAGTTAAAGATGTTGTAGAAAGTATTAGGGAAAGTGATAATGCCCAAGTTTCTTCTGCAATTGATGAAGTTTATGAAAAAGCAAGTGAACATGGTTTTAGCGAACAACAAGTTAATAATATTTTAGAAAGTGATATGACAAAAGAAGTACTTGAAAAGTATTCTTCTAATTTACTTGAAAATGGTAGTGGATTAACAGAAGAAGATATAAACGAGATAGCTAGTAATAATGTTGATGAGATAATTAGTAATTCTAATGGAAAGTTGAAAGAAGAGGATAGAAGTGAAATTATTAGAGCTGCAGAGACTATGGCTCCAACAATTGCTTCTAAACTTCCAGATGCAGATAAAATATCTGAAATGACTGGTAATAAAGTTGACTTTAAGATTGAAAAAAATAAAGGTGGAAACTATGGTTTCTGGATTTATATACTAGCAACTATTCTAGTTCTGGGAATAATAATTATTATACAACGTAAAAAGTTTAAATGGTTGCTTTATACAGGAGTTACTGTTTTAGTATCTTCTAGTTGTGCACTTTTATTTACTTTTTTAGGATGTGGTTTACTTAATTTAGCTATTGGAGAAGAAAAACTTGTTAAAAATGTGTTAAGTCCAGTAATTAGTAATTTTTCTAAAGTATCTTATATAACTTTAGGTATATGTTTAGTTATTTCTATATGTGAGTTAGTCGCTTATAATATTTTAAAGAAGAAAAAGTTGTTGCAAAATAAAAAGGTTTCTTAGTTTTAAACTAAGAGCCTTTTTTTAATGTGAATGTTTTTGCTTTAATCATTTTTTTATTATTATCTAAAACTTCAAATGATTTTAGATATTGTCTTAAAAAGTATACTTTATCTATATTTTTATCAAATATCATATCGCAAAGTTCTAATGATTGTGGTAAAAATATTTCATTATAGAGATTTAATTTGTTATATTTATTACCATTTATTTTTTCTCTGTTATTTATAATTTCGTAATTAAAATTATCACTTTGAGAATATAGAACCATATTTGCAAAGAAGTTTAAGTTATTTTGCCAAATAACAGGATCTATTGAACCATTTGGGCATCTAAATTCTATTGTATTATTAGGTTCTTGGTAGTAAGTGGTTCTTAATTTGCCGATATTAATACCAATATATCTGGATGTTGTTAGTTCATGAATAAAATCAAATGCATTATTTAAATTTAGAATGTTTTTATTGTTAACATTTTTTATGGCTTTTTTGGTATCTTTATTAGAAAGGGGTCTAGCATAATTTTTTATTGAATTTCTAGGATTTAAATATTCTCCATATGAAAATCTATAAATAATATTTTCGTAAGTTAGCCATAAATTTAGTAAATTTAATAATGAATATATATCATCATTTAAAATGTGTGCTCCAATATGTAAATGTCCACCACTATGTTCATCGATAATTGCATTTTCATCAGCTATACTACAAGCTTGTTCTACTTCTTCCCACGATTGTTTATTATCATGTAAAATAGGTGAGATTATTTCTGCACCTGAATCTAGGCTGGTATCGTGTTTAACTTTCCAATTTGGAATTGAATTATATAAATTGTTTTTAATATTAATAAAATCAGCATGTTCACATTCTAATTCTATACCAAAACCTATATTTTCTTCTAGTTCTTTTATTTCTAAATTGTTTCTTAGTGTTAAATAATAATTATTTATATAGTAAATTAAATTTTGTAAATCAAAACCTTTCATTTTTGAAAACATATCATTATCATATGGTTTTATATATTTAAAAATTTCATCATTATTCATTATAGTTATCCTTTCAATATTTTATAGTTTTCTTTTTTTATTTCTAATTTTTTTCTTAATTGTTTTATTTCTTTATTGCTTAATGGTTGATAATTATCTTTTATTTTTTCTATGTCATCAAACATATCAAATCCTAGTTTTCTTCTTACTTTTAATGGTATAAATTCTGCGGCTTCAATTATCAAAAAACAAATCGCAGTTAGTATAAAATTTGTATCTTCAGATTCTTTATAATATACTAATCTATCTTCGTTGCGGTCGTAGATTATAGATTTTATAAATGGTTCTTCATTAATCTCTTCTTTGGTTAAGTTGTTTTTTCTTTCTTTTTTTTCTTCTTTAGGTGAACCTAGAATATCTTCTAATTGTAAATTTTTATCTAATTTATCATTTTCTAACAATTTTATTACTCTGTCGATGGCATCATCATTTATTTTAAATATTTTTATATCACGTGAATATAAGTCTTTCTCATCTTTTTTCCATTTTGAATAGTAATAAAGTTCATTATCAGAACCGTAATCATGCATTTGTTCTTCGTAGTAGACGTTTCCTTTATTATCAAGTTCTTTTTTTTGATAAGGATTAATATATTTTTCATCTTGTATAATAGGTGTCATTTTACACCAACTGAATAAACCTGTTACAAGTCCAGCAGTTAATATATATGGTGCAGTTGCAGTACATATTTTAGTACCTATTTTTAAATTTTTTATAAATTTTCTTTTTTTATTTTCTTTGTCTTTGTTATTAATTTGATATTCTATTTTTTTTATATCTTTTTCTAGGTTGTTCATGAACTGTTGTTGTTCTTGTTCTTTGTTCATAATTTTTCCCCCTTCTTAATAAATTAACAGTGCATATTATAACATTTTTTTCTATTTTTTGCAATAAAAAAACTACTTTCGTGTAATCATTTTGTGATAATGTCATGTTATATCATTTTTTTAAAATGTCAGTATGTAGTATAATATTCTCCTT
>CANQUW010000083.1 GCA_947627145.1 uncultured Bacilli bacterium | reverse complement strand
AAAAATGTAAAATAAAATAAAAAACATAAAATTAAGTCAAATTTTGTAAGAAATACTTGACTTTATTATGGGAGGAGAAATATTATGATAGATACGCATTATGATTTATTAACAATATTATATATAGAATCTTTAAATAATGATTTTTCATACACGGAAGAGTTCAAAAAGAATTTCAATAAAGATAATGTTAATGGAATAATTGCTAATCTTTATTTTATGAAGAAAGATGAAATGAAAGATGAACTTGGTATTGATATAACAAAAGAATTTAGTGTAGTAGACATGTTTAAAAAAGCAACAGACTTATTTAAAGAAAAAATAAATATTGATAAAGTTCTTTTTAGTATAGAAGGATGTGACTATATAAAGGATGAAAGCGAGTTAGAAGAACTTTATAACTTAGGGCTAAGAAATATCTTACTTGTTTGGAATAACAAAAATAAATATGGCTCCGGTATAAGAAGTGATAATGGTCTAACAGAAGAAGGAAAAAGATTTTTAAGAAAAGCAATGGATTTAGGTATATCAATTGATTTATCTCATATGAATAAAAATACATTTTGGGATACTATAAATTTAATTAAAGAAGAAAAAAGTAAAGGAAATAATGTAAAAGTAATTGCCAGTCATTCAAATTGTTATAGTTTATGTCAAAATCCAAGAAACTTAGATGATGACCAAATTAAGGCTTTAAAAGAAGTTGGAGGTATAATGTCACTTGTATCCTTCGGGCCATTTGTTGATAGCGAAGAAACAGATAAAGAAAAACTAAAAGAAAAATATATAAAACATATTCAACATGCAGTAGATATTTTAGGGCTAGATAATGTCTCGGTAGCAACAGATGATATGAATTTTACAAAGATATTAGATAGTAAGACAGAAACAAGAAATATATTTGATTATAAAAATATAAAAGAAGAACTTACAAATTTACTAAAAAAAGATTATAATGAAGAAGGAATAGAAAAAATTTTATATAAAAATATAAAAAATAAATATTGGAGGTAGAAAAAATGATAGATATAAAATTAATTAGAGAAAATAGTGATTTAGTAAAAGAAAATATTAAGAAAAAATTTCAAAATGAAAAATTACCATTAGTTGATGAAGTAAAAGAACTAGATGAAAAAGTACGTGCTGTAAAACTTGAAGGAGATAATTTAAGAAGTGAAAGAAATAAAAAGAGTGCAGATATTGGTGTAATGTTTCGTGAAGGAAAAAAAGATGAAGCAGAAAAATTAAAAGAAGAAGTAAAAGAAATTAATGATAAACTTGTAAGTATTGAAGAGGAAGAAGAAAAATTAAATATAGAAATTAAAAAGAAAATGATGGTAATACCAAATATTATCGCAGATGATGTACCACTTGGTGAGGATGATTCTAAAAATGTAGAACTAGAGAAATTTGGAGAGCCAGTAGTACCAGATTACGAAATTCCATATCATACAGATATTATGGAAAGTCTAGATGGAATTGATTTAGATTCTGCAAGAGTAGTATCAGGAAATGGATTCTATTATCTAACAGGAGATATCGCAAGACTTCATTCAGCACTTTTAACATATGCAAGAGACTTTATGATTAAAAAAGGATTCACATATTGTATCCCACCATACATGATTAGAAGTGCTGCAGTCGATGGTGTTATGAGTTTTGAAGAAAAAGAAAACATGATGTATAAGATTGAAGGAGAAGACTTGTATTTAATTGGAACAAGTGAACATTCTATGATTGCTAAATTTAAAGATAAAATATTAGATGTTGATAAATTACCTTATACTATGACATCATACTCTCCATGCTTTAGAAAAGAAGTAGGAGCTCATGGAATAGAAGAAAGAGGAGTTTATAGAATCCACCAATTTGAAAAACAAGAAATGGTTGTAGTATGCCATCCAGATGAAAGTAAAGATTGGTATGAAAAAATGTGGAAATATACTGTTGAATTATTTAGAAGTCTAGATATTCCAGTAAGAACTTTAGAATGTTGTAGTGGAGATCTTGCGGACTTAAAATATAAAAGTGTAGATGTAGAAGCATGGTCACCAAGACAACAAAAATATTTTGAAGTTGGTTCTTGTTCAAACTTAACAGATGCTCAAGCAAGAAGACTTGGAATAAGAATCAATGATCATGGAAATAAATATTTTGCGCACACTCTAAACAACACAGTAATCGCACCACCTAGAATGTTAATTGCGTTCTTAGAAAATAATTTACAAAGAGATGGTAGTATAAAAATCCCAACTGTTTTAAGAGATTATATGGGTGGAGTAGAAAAACTAGAAAAAAAATAAATTACATGATATAATAACACTCAAATTTATTTGAGGAGGCTAATATGAGTATATATATTGAACAAGAAGAAAGAATAGAAAAAATTGATAAAGTATATAATGCGTTAAGTTTTATAAGAAAAATAACAAACAAAGATATAAAAACTTATAATATCGCAACATCATTTCATAATAAAATAGTAGATTTAGAATGGCAATTTAAAAATAGTGATAAAACTCCAAAAGGATCTCTATTGTTTATGGCATTAAATGACTATTTAATGGATGAATTTATGAAAGGTATGAAAGCATTAAAAGATTTATGTTATATAGATGAAGAAGATGAATATACCAATTTAGGAAAAATATATTTTAAACGTAAACGTATTAATAATATAATAAATGAATATACAGAACACGAAAGAAAAATAAGATATTTTGATATAAAAGAAGATATTATAAAAGTATTTGAAGAAAGATATAACTATGAAACAATACCTGATAATGTTATTGATAACTACAATAAAGAATTAAAAGAATTGAATATTAATATAGAAATACCTAAACAAAGAAAATACCAAAAAACAAAACACATTAGATAAATAATGTGTTTTAAAACTTATATTAAAAAGGATAGTGATGTATATGAAAGAAATATTTCATAATTATGACAATTTAGAAAAAGAAGAAATAACAGAAACTGTAACGAGAGTAAAATCTTTATTAATTAATGATAATAATATTATGATAGGATATTCTGATAATGTATATCATTTTCCAGGAGGACATTTAGAAGAACACGAAGAAAATAAAGAGTGTCTAAAAAGAGAAATATTAGAAGAGTGTGGAATAGATATTTCCATAAATGATATAGATAAACCAATAATGAAAGCAACATCATTTTATAGAGATTGGCCACATAAAGGAGTAAATGGACAATCTGTAATTTATTATTATATAGTAAATACTAATAAATATCCTGATACATCCAAAATAAATTTAACAGAACAAGAAAAACAAGGAAACTTTGAAGTAAGAATAATACCAATAGAAGATTCAATAGATGAATTAAAAAGAAATATAAAGAACAATGAAAGAAATAAACATATCGCACCAGATATGATAGAAGCAATAAAAGAATATAAAAAATTAAAAGGAGTAAAAAAATGGTAAAGTCGAAAGAATGGAATTGGAAAATAGTAAAAGGAGAGCATGAAAAGTATTGGAAAGAACCAAGTATAGAATCTTTCTATTTAATAAATAGGTGGAAAAATCAAAATAAAAAAGATTTTCTAGACTTAGGTTGTGGATTAGGAAGACATACAATATTATTTGCTAAAAATGGATTTGTTACTAAAGCTTTTGATTTAAGTGAAAATGCTATAGAAAGAACAAAAGAATATGCAAAAGAAGAAAATGTAGATGTTGATTTTAAAGTAGGAGATATGTTAAATCTTCCTTATGAAGATAATAGCCTAGATTGTATATTATGTAGAAATGTAATATCACATACTGATACAACTGGAATGAAAAAAATAATAAAAGAATTAGATAGAGTATTAAGAAAAGATGGAGAAGTTTATATGACACTAGGCTCTAAAGAAACATGGGGATTTAAACAAACAGATTGGCCATTAGTTGACCCTAATACAAGAATAAGAATGGATGAAGGACCAGAAAAAGGTATTCCACACTTTTATGTGGATTATGATTTAATACAGGAATTATTTAAAGACTTTAATATAGAAACAATATATCAATTAGAAGATTTTTATAAAAATGAAAAAGAAAATAAAATATCTAGTTCTAAACACTATCATGTATTAATAAGAAAATAATAAAAAGTAATATTGCAAAAAGTAAATTTTTGTGTTACTATGTATTTAGCAAGTATTCTTGCATAAAATAAAAAAAGGAGTATTCATTTTGTGTGAATGCCACCTTAGTTAATTTTGGTAATGGCACTCGTTTTCGTAATTGAAATGAGTGCCTATATTTTTAATGCTAGGACCAGTAAGGTAGAAAGCAATAAAATGATACAAAAGATTCTTAAAACTTTAATAATAAAAGTTTTAAACTTCATATATATATCTACCTCCTTTCATTGAAGATAGGAGGTGGCACTCAACACTAAATACTCCTAAAATAATTATACAATGAGTAAAGTTTTAGGTCAATAAAAAAGTTGCAAAAAGTTAATTTATTAAGCTGTGTTTGAAAATATTTCCTAAAAGTAGTATAATATGTAACAGAAAGAAGGTAATGTCATGGTAATAAGAAATAATCAAATTAAAACAAACTATATAA
>CANQUW010000082.1 GCA_947627145.1 uncultured Bacilli bacterium | reverse complement strand
GGTTTACCTCGTTTCACTTTTTAGTTTCCTAAAAATTCGTCACTGTGGCACTTTACAGGCATCATCATATCAAAGACTTAGATTAAGCCCGCCGTTAGCTCTCACTACCTTAGGTTATTTTTTTCCTAAGAACGAACACTACAATCATCTCAGACTGTGTGAGTATGGACTTTCCTCAGCACTCAAAAGAGTACCGCGTTTGTCAAAGTATCAATTATTATTCTTCAGTATGCTCTGAATCAAGACCATAAACCATCTTTTCAAGACGTGCAAGTCTTCTCATAATATCAACATTTGTAACCTCAGGTGAATCAGAATTCTTTTTAGCAATCTCAACATTAGCTTTCATATTACGAAGTTGTTGTTTTAATTTCATAATCTCTCCAAGTAAATCAGCCTTTTCTTGCTCTAAAGAATTTATGATATTAAAAAGCTGTTCATAGTCACCTATAATCACATCTAAAAATTGATCTACTTCTTTTAAGCGATAACCACGTGTATCTATCTTGAATTCTTTTTCCAAGATATCTTGTGGTGTTAGTGTTACTTTATTTTGATACATCTTCATCACCAATCCCTTTACACTATATATTATCTCTTAAAATAAGAACTTTGTCAATTTTTAATATAAATATTTTTTAAAGTTAATTTAAGTGTCCTTGTATTATCATACATTTTATTAATAATTCTTATAATTTCCATCTCTAACATTTTTAAATCATCCTCTCTTTTTTACATTATATATCAACAAAAAAATAATGTCTTTCTTTTCGACAAAAGAAGTCACTATTTTTTAAATATTAATTTTTATAAATTTATAGAAAAAAATAAAAATATATAGTATAATATTGAAAGGTGATAAAATGAAATATCCCGCTGGTAGTAAAAAGACTTTTCATAAAAAAGAAATAAACTACGCAAATAGAGGAATGTCTTTAGAAGAAGATATAAATTTAAGTAATGAATATTATAGGAATATAGATAAAGCCTATATTTATAAAAAACCTACACCCATAAAAATAACTAAAGTAGATTATCCTTCTAGAAATAAAGCTATCATAAAAGAAGCATTCTTTCTAGAACCATCTACTACAGATTATAATGGAATATATAAAGGTAAATATATAGACTTTGAAGCAAAAGAAACTAATAATAAAACATCCTTTCCACTAGATAACATTCATAAACATCAAATCAAGCACATAAGACATATACTAAATCATGGTGGTATAGTATTCTTAATAGTTAGATTTAACTTTTTAAATGAAACTTATCTATTAGAAGGAAATGATTTTATTACTTATATAGATACAAATAAAAGAAAATCCATCCCCTATTCCTATTTCAAAGAAAAAGGATATTTATTAAAAGATGGATACCAACCTAGAATAGATTACTTAAAAATTGTAGATGAAATATTGGAGGTAGATGAATAGTGAAAAAAATTAAATTAACAAAAGTAGGATGGGCATGCGTAGGATTAATACTATTATTATTAGTTCTTTGTTACATAACTTTTGGATTCTTAATCACATTAATTACAGCAATAGGTATAGGAGTAATTATTGGACTCGCAA
The DNA here is from genome assembly GCA_947627145.1 of uncultured Bacilli bacterium. The sequence continues at coordinate 3,060 of CANQUW010000082.1, read as the reverse complement.
AATTAATAGAGAAAGTAAATAAAAATAAAAAACATAAAAAGGCCCTCTCTATAGTATTAATAATTCTTTTAACACTAGGAGTTTTATGTTTAGTAGCTTTAGTTGCATTTTTAATATATATAATATTTAGTGCACCTAAATTTGATACTAGTAAACTAAATACTAAAGAGATGACAATACTCTATGATAAAAATGACAAAGAAATCGTAAGACTAGGTTCTGAAAAACGTGAAAAAATAACTTATGATGACCTACCTGAAGTTTTAGTAGATGCTATTATCGCAACAGAAGATGCTAGATTCTTCCAACATAACGGAGTAGATGCTCCAAGATTTTTAAAAGCATCTATTGGACAATTAACTGGTAACTCGAGTGCTGGTGGTGCTTCCACTTTATCAATGCAAGTTATTAAAAATAGTTTTACATCAACTGAAGCATCTGGTATTAAAGGTATTATAAGAAAATTTACAGACATCTATCTAGCAGTATTTAAACTAGAAAAGAACTATACAAAAGAACAGATAATAGAATTTTATGTAAATAACCACTTCTTAGGAGGAAACATTTATGGAGTTAAAGAAGCAGCACTTGCATACTTCGGAAAAGATGTAAGTGACCTCAACTTAAGTGAAGCAGCAATTATCGCAGGAATGTTCCAATCTCCTAACTACTATAGACCAAACGCTAATCCAAAGAACGCAACTGCAAGACGTAATACTGTACTTAATTTAATGTTAAAACACGGTTATATTACAAAAGAAGAAAAAGAAAAAGCTGCAGCTATTCCAGTTGAATCATTAACAGTAGAAACTGAAGCTACAGAAGATACACATACATATCAAGGATATATTGATACAGTCGTAGAAGAACTTGAAGATGAATATGGAGTTAATGCTTATGTTACACCGCTTAAAGTTTATACAAACATGGACCCAGAAAAACAAGATGCTGTAAACAACATAATGAATGGAGTAACATTCGATTGGGAAAATGAAGTTGTACAATCTGGTGTTTCAGTACTAGATTCTAACACAGGAAAAATACTAGCAATTGGTGCTGGTAGACATAGACAAGGTGTTAATACTTATAACTTTGCAACTCAAATGAATAGACAACCTGGTTCAGGTGCTAAACCATTATTCGATTATGGTCCTGGAATGGAATATCAAAACTGGTCAACCTATGGTTATAACGATGGAAACGATTCATATAAACCATTTGTTGATGAACCTTACTCATATTCAGACGGAACAGTAGTACACAACTGGGATAATAAATATATGGGAACAATGACTCTAAGACGTGCACTTGCACTTTCTCGTAACATCCCAGCAATTAAAGCTTTCCAATTAAATGATAATAAAAAAATAATAGAATTTGTTGAAGGACTCGGAATCAAACCTGAAATAGCAAGCAATGGAAAAATACATGAAGCTCATGCTTTAGGAGCCTTTAACGGAGTAAATCCAGTACAAATGAGTGCAGCCTATGCAGCATTCTCAAATGGTGGATATTATAATAAACCTTATTCAGTTAGTAAAATAGTATATCGCGATACTGGTGAAACAGTAAAACATAAAGGTAAAAAGAAACAAGCTATGAGTGATGCAACTGCATACATGATGTCATCTGTATTACAAGATGTTACATTCTCTGGTGGAAACAACAAGTCAATACCAGGAGTTGCAGCTAAAACTGGTACAACAAACTTAGATGAAGCAACAATTAATAGATACCATCTCGCAGGAGATGCAATCGGAGACTCATGGGTAAATGGATTCACTACCAAAACAGTAATTAGTATGTGGTATGGATATCAACAAATAAGTAGCGATTACTATTCAAGAAACGTACCTGCAACAGTACAAAGAGATAAATTATTCAGAGCACTAGCAGATCAAGTATTCGAAAAAGATAAAGGAACATTTACTCAACCTGATAGTGTTGAAAAAGTAAAAATGGGTGGAAGTTATGAATACTTCAAAAAAGGACATGAACCAAAAAGTAAAACTGAAGAAACATCAGATAAGTTAGACACACCATCAGGATTAAAAGTTACAGTAAATGGTAATCAAGTTACAATAAGCTGGAATCCAGTTTCTCCTAAAGATCAAAAATCAGAATATGGAGCATTTGGATACAACGTATACTTTGGAAGTACATTATTAACATTTACACAAGGAACAACTTATACTTATACAACATCAAGTCCTTATGGAACATATAAAGTAGAAGCAACATACAAGAGTTATAGTGGAGCCAAAAGTGCTCAAGCAACATATACTTTAAAAGAAGAACAAGAAGAAAAATTAGACTTAGGTATTAATTGCCCATCAATTATAAAAGGTGGAGACACCATAGCTGGAAAATGCTGGGCTACTAATAATGGACAAAGGTTATCAGTAACTCCAAATTGTACAATAAATAATAGCAATATAGCCCCAGATAACCCTGGTCCTGGTAACATTACAGGTACAGTAATATGTAGCTTTACATACAATGGTTCTTCTTATGATAATAAATCAAATCCAAGAAGCATTCAAATAACACCAAATACCAATGATACACAATAATAAATAACTAATAAAGAGAATATCAAAAAAGATATTCTCTTTATTTATTTAAATTTATAATCATAAAAAAAATACTACTGCAAATTACTTTGCAATAGTATTTTTCTTAATCACCTTTTTGAAGTTTTACTTTAACAGTTGATTCTTTTTTATCTCTTATATATGTAACATCTATTTCGTCTCCTGGTCTATATTTATAAAGCTCATATCTCAAATAAGCAGCATTTTTAGTTTTTTCTCCATTTATCTTAGTAATAATATCTCCTTTTTTAATACCAGCTTTAGCAGCTCCACTACCATCTTCAACGCTAGCAATTATAACTCCATCTTGACTTTCAGTAGATTTTCCATATCTATACATTGTAGCACTATCATTTGCATTTCCCATAGATATTCCCATAACAGGCCACTCTATTTCTTTACCTTTTTCTAAATCATCCAAATGATTCATAACTATCTCACTTGAAATAGCAAATCCCATACCTTC
>CANQUW010000081.1 GCA_947627145.1 uncultured Bacilli bacterium | reverse complement strand
GACGCACAGGACTTAAAATCCTGCGAGATTCAACCCTCGTGCCGGTTCAAGTCCGGCCTTAGGCACCACTTATAATTATTAATCTCTTAAAATAAGAGATTTTTTTACTCTAAAATTACTTCCATTTTTAAAGTGTTATTAATAGAGACTTTGTAATATTGGTTTTGCTTATACGGTTAAATAGATTTAACTAAGAATGAAGGACTGAATTTCAGTTCTTTTTATAAATTATTTAGGAGGTTTTTATGAAACAAAATATTTATGATAATGATACTTTTTTTAATGAGTACAAAAAAATGAGAAGAGAGGAAAGAAAAGGAACAAGTGCAAATGATTTGATTGATATACCTACTATTAGAAAAATGCTTCCAGATTTAGATGGACTTAGGGTATTAGATTTAGGTTGTGGATATGGTGATAACTGTAAATATTTTAAAGACAATGGTGCTTCTTATGTTTTAGGAGTTGATATTTCTTCTAAAATGATTAATGCTGCATGTGAAGAAAACAAAGATGATAATATCGAATTTCAAGTTATGGCGATGGAAGATATTTCTGCAATTGATAAGAAGTTTGATTTAGTGGTAAGTTCTCTTGCGATACATTATGTAAAAGATTTTGATAAACTTTGTAGAGATGTTTATAACTTACTTGATGATGGAGGTTATTTTGTATATTCATCTGAACATCCATTAAATACTGCACCTATTCTTAATGAAGAATGTAATGGTAAAAATAGAATTTATATTGGTGGTAAGAGATATTATTTACTTTCTGATTATAATAGATGTGGTAAGAGAGTAAAAAATTGGAATAATTGTGATGTAGAGAAGTATCATAGAAACTTTAGTGAAGTTATTAATACTTTAGTTAAAAATAAATTTAAGATAGAAGAATTTTTGGAACCTACTCCAACTGATGATATTATAGAAAAAGTAGAAAAATATAAATATCAATTTGATAGACCATATTTTTTATTTGTAAAAGTGAAAAAATAAAATTTGTAATGGAGGTTATATGAGAGAAAAATTAGTTAGTAAAACTTATATGCGTGGTGTTTCTGATTATGAAATAGTTATAATTAATAGTAAAGATGACAAATATAGTCTTTGTATTAAGAAAATTAATGATATTTCAGAACCTTTTAATATTTTTGAATTTGGAAAAAATATAACTCATATAGATAACGGATATTATATAGTAGAGGCTACTTTATTTGATGGAAATTATAATGCTAGAGTTTATTTAGATGATAAAAAGAATGTTATAGATTATTATTTTGATATAAGTCGTAATAATGGTATTTGTGATTGTATTCCTTTTTATGATGATTTATATCTTGATGTTTTATATTATCCTCATGAAAATAATTTAGTAAGATATGATGATATGGATGAACTTGAAAAAGCTTTAGAAAATAAAAAAATTACTAGAGAGGAATATGATTTGGCAATTAAGACTGGAGAAGAGTTAACTAAAGAACTTGAAAATGGTACTAATTTCTTTATTAATATTGATTTAAAAAAACTTATTTCAAAATATTTTGGTTAATTAATGTAGAGCAATAATGTAAGAGAAAAATAAAATTTCTTTTTTTTCTTTTGTTAAAGGTGTTAAAAAGTGTATAATTATTAAAAAAATAACAAAAAAGTGAAAAAAGTTTCTTCTAAAACGACTTATACCTACAATTTTTTGAGTATATAATAAGTGGGAGGTGGAAAAAATCACAAAAAAGAAAGAAGGGTAAAAGTTGAATAGGAGGTAATTTATGCAACAAAAAATTAAAGAAAAAAGAATAGAACGTGAAGGGGAAGATATCGAACATTTATCACTAAAGGAGTATGACCTAGACTTTTTAGTTAGTCATCCAGTAGATGATACTTTTAGAATTAAAACTATTAAGGCTGATAAACTAGAAAAATATATTATAGTTGATGGTAAAAAGAAATATCTATATAAGATGTCTGCTGTATCGGATTCATTTTTCAAAGCATTATTTTTACATGATGAAAGACTGGAGTATTCTGCTAAACTATTTTCATACTTTCTTGATTGTTCATATGAATATTTAAAAGAGAATCTAAGACTTGAGAAGAATATATTTAATAAAGAACAAGAGAGTGATAAAGAAAATGAAGGGGATTTTGTTTCTAAAATAAAAGATACATATTTATCACTCGAAGTAAATAATTCTTCAGAAGAATCTATCACAAAAAGAAATATGCTTTATAGTTTTAAACTCATGAATAGAAGTAATAGAAAAGGTGTAGATGATGAGAATGCTACTAGAATACAAAGTATAATGTTTTCTATAAATAACTATGCAAGAGAAGGTATTGATGATGTTGTAAGATTAGTAACTTATAAAGATGATAAAAATGTAGTATATAGTAATACTCCAATGACTTTAGAAATATTTCTTTCCAATATTAGAAAAAAGGTGTATACTATAAGTAAAGAAGGAGACCTAGTTTTTGATGAATCAAAAATAAAGGAATTAAAAGATTTTGAAAAACTAATGTTAATAGCTATTGAGCAAGATGTAGAAGTATGTGAAAAAATAGGAAAGGGGGACTCATTCTTGGAAAAGTTTTTAGAAGATGCAGTAGAAATAAGTAGAGATGAAGACTTACTAGAATCATACAATAAAGCAGAAGCAGATAAGAGACTAGCTCGTGATGAAGGTGTCGACCAAACTAGAAAAGAAGTAGCAGAAGATATGCTAAAAGAAAATGAACCAATGGATAAGATTATTAAATATAGTAAACTTTCCAAACAAGAGGTATTAGAGATAAAGAGGGATTTAAAAATCTGAACTTTATCTCTTTTTCTTTGCTCATAAAAGTTATATAATATATATGAAAGTAGTGATGTGTATTATGGATTTAACAAAGAGAATTTATGAAATGCTTAGTAAAAAAGAAAAAATTAATTTTATTATAATTGTTGGAATAATGATTGTATCTGCGGTACTTTCACAAATTGTTCCACTTTCTATTGGTCGACTTACTGATGATGTACTTAAAAGTAGTAATATGTCTTTTGGTTTTATATTACCACTATTGTTATTTATTTTAGTTGTGAGTGTTGCCAATGAAATTATTAAAGTAGTTCGTCGTGTTGTTGTTGAAGATACTTGTACTAGATGTGAGAAAGAGTCTCGTAGTCGTGCTGTTTCATCTTTATTGCATGCTAATCTTGATTATTTTAAAGATAATATGACAGGTAATATTCATGGTAGGCTTAATCGTAGTTTGGAAGGAGTTATTAGACTTTTAAAACTTTCTTTTATGGATTTTGCTCCTGCTATATTTAGTGGTGGTGCTGCTATTATTGTTATATTTTTAAAACTTCCTTTTTTTCTTGCTTGTTTAATGTTACTTGTTATTCCTATTGGTGTTATTATAGTTCTTAGACAAATACATACTCAAAAGGGTATTAGAGTAGAACTTATGGAAGAGAAATCTAATATGGATGGAGTTATGGTTGAACTTATTAATGGAATTGAAGTTATTCGTGTTTTAGATAATACTAATAGAGAAGTAGAAAGATTTAGAGAAACTTCTGAGTATTTACGTAAAAAAGAAATGAAACATCATAAAGCTATGGCATTTTATGACTCGTTAAAATTTATTAATGAAGCAATATTTACTGTATTTGTAATTGGAATATCTGCATATTTTGCATCTATTAACATTATTAGTGTTGGTACTGTAATTACAGCTTATTTATGTTTTAGAGAACTTACAACACCACTTAGAGAATTACATAGAATACTTGATGAAGTTAGTGAGTCTACAGTACTTGCAGATGAATATTTTAAAATTATAGATATAGATAAAGATTTTTCTTATAATGTTAAGAAGGGAAGCGTTGTTAAAAATAATAGTTTAATACATGTAAGTAATTTAGATTTTTATTATAATAAGGGATCTAGGGTTATAGATAAATTAAATCTTGATATAAGTAGTGGAGAGTTTATTGGAATTGCTGGTGGTAGTGGTTGTGGTAAGAGTACTTTTATAAAGATATTAGTTAAACTATATAAGAAAAGTAATGGTAGTATTATAATTAATAATAAAAATATTAATAATTTAACAAGAGAAGATATTTCTAATATGATATCTTATGTTTCTCAAAATCCATTTTTAATTGCGGGTACTATTAGAGAAAATATTTGTTATGGAATAGATAGAGATGTAAGTGATGATGAAGTTAGAGAGGCATTAAAAAGAAGTCGTATGTTAAAGTTTGTTGATGGACTTAAGAGTGGTGTTGATACTTTAGTTAGTGAAGGTGGAAGTAACTTAAGTGGAGGACAAAGACAAAGAATAGCCCTTGCAAGAATATTCTTACGTAAGCCTAAAATATTAATTTTGGATGAAGCTACTTCTGCACTTGATAATACTACTGAGAAATATATACAAAAAGAAATAGAAAAATTAAGAGAAGAAGATAATATTACTATTATATCTATTGCTCATAGACTTACTACACTTAAGAATTGTGATAGGATACTGGTATTTGATAAAGGTAAGATTGTAGATAGTGGAAAGTATAATGAACTTATAAAAAGAAAAGGTATATTTAAAGATATGTATAATGGAAAGATAAAGTAAATATATTGTAAAGTAGAAATGTCTAATTATGTAAAAGAAATTTTTATTTTTTAGGTAGAAATTTCTTGACGTAGAAGTGCAAATATTATATACT
>CANQUW010000080.1 GCA_947627145.1 uncultured Bacilli bacterium | reverse complement strand
ATTATCAATAGGAATAATATTAAAACTTGTTGTTTTCCCTAGATTACATACACAATTTGTTTTTAAGCTAATATGTACTTGTTGAATCAACTCATATATGTCTTTGGTGTGAGGGTAGTATCCGCTAGTTTAACTTTCTTAAGATTACTATCATTATCTTTCTTAGTAAAATTAAAAAGTACTAAGCAAGCAATTGCAAAAACAACAACTATACCTCCAAAATATAACCATACTTTTTTCATTAACATCCTCCTTTTATCAAAGTCAAAATATTATATGTAATTATAATAAGTTGTGTTAATCATACAATTAACTTTATAAAAGCAAGTCTATTTAGATTTGTTTTTTTGTGCTATAATATTAGTAAAATAAATAGCAATTTGTAGGTGGTACAATAATTGTATAAATACTATACATTAATGTTGGAGGAAATAAATGAAAAATGAAAAATTGATATCATTATTACCAATAGAAACAGAAAGACTTATAATAAAAAAAACTTCTACTGATGATATTGGTATGATTTTGAAAATGGATAAACAAGAAGAAACCCAAAAGTTTTTAGGTGGCATAAAGAAGAAAACTAAAGATGAAAGAATAACTTTTCTGCAAAGAAAGGCAGATAAGTTTAAAAATAATATAGCAAGCTCACTAACTGTTTGCCTTAAAGATGGGACACCTATAGGTTTTACAGAATTAAGTATTAATGAAGTTGATAATAATGCAAAAATATCATATATTTTCGATTATGATTATTGTGGACAAGGGTATTGTACAGAATCTTCAAAAAAATTAATAGAAATAGGATTTAAAGATCTTAAATTAAAAAGAATATATGCTGATACTATATCGGGTAATGATTCATCTAAAAGGGTATTAGAAAAGTTAGGATTTCTTCTTGAAGGTACAAGAAGAAATCAAGTATATGTTGAAACAATAGGAGAATATAGAGATTTCTTAGATTATGGTTTGTTACTAGAAGAATTTAAGTGAAATATAAAATAAATATTTGAATGTTGTTGATATGATTTATAATTATTTTAAAATGGTAATTTTGATTATCTATAGAGTTATTATGCAAAAATTTTGGAAACAGACTCATGATAAGTTAAAGTTTAGTATATTTAGGTTGATTTTTACTAATTCACAAGCCATTTATATCTAAGTGAGTTTTGCCTATATTTTAAAAAAAGCAAGTACATTTTTATGTACACAATAAACTTTATTTTGGATGTGATTATTTTAACAATGATATGATAAAAGTTAAAATTTATAACACGGCAAATTAGGTATAAAAAATAATAATTTTAGAATATGCTAAGATTTTTATTCCTTATTATTTTATAGCTTGGTATAATATTATTAGTAAGATAAATAGTAATTTGTAAAAAGAATTGGAGGAATTAGAATATGGCTAATGAAAGTAAAAAAGATTTTAATGCAATGATGAGAAATAATAAAGATATGCCTAAAATACAAGTTGTTGAAGATGAAAAAACAATAAAAAAATATGGTGGAACTAAAATGTTTTTTGCACCACCAATTTACTATGATGAGTTAATGAAAAAAGTACCAAAAGGAAAACTTATTACAGTTAGTGTGATGAGAGATTATTTGGCAAAGAAAAATAATGCCGACTTTACTGATCCAATGACAGCAGGAATATTTGTAAATATAGTTGCTTGGGCAAGTTATCAACGAAGTGAAGATATTACACCATATTGGAGAACTTTAAAATCAGATGGTAAACTCAATGTAAAATACCCAGAGGCAATAGAATTAAAAAAAAGATTACTTGAAGAAGAAGGACATACGATTATTTCAAAAGGTACAAAAAATATAAAATATTATGTTAAAGATTTTGAAAAAAGTTTAATAGAATTATAATTCAAATGATAATTTGTGTTAGTAAGATAAATAGTAATTTGTATGAATAAGTTAAAAATTTAACTTATTTCATTTTTAATATTGACTTAAAGTTCACTTTAACTTGTATAATAATAATGAGAGGAGGATTATATGTCATATTCAATTAAAGAAGTTGCTGATATGATGAATGTTGCACCATCGACTTTAAGATATTATGATTCTATGGGATTACTTCCAAATATTAAAAAGGTTAATGGAAGAAGAGTCTTTGAAGATAAAGACTTTAAATGGTTAAGAGTTTTAAATTGTATGAAAAATATCAATATGCCTATTTCTAAAATTAAAAAATATGTAGAATTAGCACAACAAGGTGATGATACATTAAAAGAAAGATACAATATGATTTTAGAACAAAAGCAAATTATAAAAAAAGAACTAAAAGCCCTAGAAGATTGTTATAAGGAATTTGAATACAAAGAATGGTATTATGAAACAGCTATCAAAGCAGGAACTGAAAAAGTAGTTGAAAATATAACATCTACTCTTCCTACTTTGAAAATTGATAAAATACCAAAAAATGAAAGGAAGGATGAAAAATGAGAGAAGAATTAAATTTGGTAAAAGAATGGGATAAAACTTTCCCAAAAAGTGATAAGGTAAATCATAAAAAAGTAACTTTCCATAATCGTTATGGAATAACACTTGTTGCTGATATGTATGAACCTAAAAATTATGAAGGAAAACTACCAGCAATTAGTGTATGTGGACCATTTGGTGCAGTAAAAGAACAAGCAAGTGGATTATATGCACAGTGCCTTGCAGAAAGAGGATTTTTAACAATTGCCTTTGATCCATCATTTACAGGAGAGTCAGGTGGAACACCTAGATATATGGCGTCCCCTGATATAAACACGGAGGACTTTCAAGCATCTATTGATTACTTATCAACTCTTGATAATGTCGATCCTGAAAGAATTGGAATTGTTGGAATTTGTGGTTGGGGTGGAATGGCTTTAAACACAGCTTGTATTGATACAAGAATTAAAGCAACAGTCACATCAACAATGTATGATATGTCAAGAGTAAATGCTAATGGTTATTTTGATGAAGGAGATAATGAAAATGCAAGATATGAAATGAAGAAAAATCTTAATTCTCAAAGAATAGTTGATTATAAAAATGGTAATTATGAACTTGGTGGAGGTTGCCTAGATTTACCTGTACCAGAAGATGTACCATTTTATGTAAAAGATTATAGTGAATACTACAAAGATAGAGCATACCATAAAAGAAGCCTAAACTCTAATGGTGGTTGGAATAAAATAGGATGTATGTCATTTATTAACCAACCAATACTTTGTTATTCAAATGAAATAAGAAGTGCTGTCTTAATGATACATGGAGAAAAAGCACACTCTTGTTATTTTAGTCGTGATGCTTATAAAAATATGACAACAAATAGTAACTATACAGATAATAAGGAACTAATGATAATCCCTAATGCTGTTCATACTGATTTATATGATAATAAAGATATAATTCCATTTGATAAAATAGAAAAATTTTTTAAAGATAATTTAAAATGAAAAATAAAATAATATTTATAATTCTTGCTATTGTAATTGTTTTAATTATAGGATTTGGAATTTACTTTTTATTAGGTGGAAAAGAAAAACAAAAGGAGAATGAGAAAACAGTGAACAAAAATATAATAAATGAATTAGAAAAAGAAGAAAATGTTGCTAAATTCAACTTTGAAACAAAATCAGTAAAACTTAATAGTGGATATGAAATGCCTTTAAATGGACTTGGAACATATAGCTTAACAGGAGATACTTGTTATAATGCTGTATCTAGTGCTTTAAAATCAGGAGTAAGGTTAATTGATACAGCATATATGTATGGAAATGAAGAAGAAATAGGAAAAGCTATTAGAGATTCTAAAATACCAAGAGAAGAAATATTTGTTATTACCAAAATTTATCCTAGTCAATTTGATAGTCCAAAAGAAGCAATAGAACTTGCGTTAAAAAAGTTAGATATTGATTATATTGATATGATGCTTTTACATCATCCAGGTACTAATGATGTTAGTGCGTACAAAGAAATGGAAAAATATGTTGAAAGTGGAAAGATTCATTCTTTGGGACTTTCTAATTGGTATATTAAAGAATTAAAAGAGTTCTTACCACAAATAAATATTATACCTGCTCTTGTTCAAAATGAAATTCATCCATATTATCAAGAAAATAATGTTATACCATTTATTCAAAATTTAGGTATTGTAGTACAAGGTTGGTATCCATTTGGAGGTAGAGGTCATACTAGCGAACTATTAAATAATGAAACAATAGTTAAAATAGCAAATAATCATAATGTTTCATCAGCACAAGTTATCTTACGTTGGAATTTACAAAAAGGTGTTGTTGTAATACCAGGATCTTCTAATCCAGACCATATTAAAGAAAATACTGATATTTATGGATTTGAACTAACTGATGATGAAATAAAACAAATAAATGATTTAGATAGAAATGAAAAACATGATTGGTATTAAATAATTGAGATGTAATACAAATTACAATTTATATAAGTAAGATTATCAACTTTGATAGTCTTTTAATTTGATATAAAAATAATATTTTAAATATCTTTAAATACAATTGAGTAGAAACTTCATTTATGATATATTAATAAAAGGGAGGATTTAAGTATGCAAGAATATTTTGATAAAGCAATAAAACTTGCTGAATTAGGAGTTAAAAATTTAGAAGGTGGTCCATTTGGAGCAGTCATTGTTAAAGATAATAAAATAATTGGTTATGGAAATAATAAGGTTTTAAAAGAAAAAGACCCAACAGCACATGCTGAA
>CANQUW010000079.1 GCA_947627145.1 uncultured Bacilli bacterium | reverse complement strand
GTTGGAAAAGCATCTGTTAGAGTTACTCCATTACTTGTTTCATTATATTTAAATGATACTGTTCCTGTTGTTATTTCGTTTTGTTTAGTTCCACTCTTTGTATATTGGAATGCTGCATATGTTACTCCTATTATCATTATTAGAAGTATTATTAAACCTATTGCAGTTCCTATATTTCTTCTTTTGTTTTCTTTTTCCATATTAATTTCTCTCCTTTATCACAATATTATAACGCATAGACTGGCGTATCCTACTATTTAGATTATATCATTATATATTTATTTTGATAAGGTAATTACTCAAATTCAAATTGGTAATTTATGGTAATTTTCTTATTATATAGATATTATATATTAATAAAACCAAATAATATGTAGAAATATCTGTAAATACAAAATAATATAGGTGATTAAATTGAGAAAGATAGAAACAAGATTAGCAGAACTAAGAATAGATAATGATTTAAAACAAAAAGATATAGCAGAACAATTCAATATAAAAAGAAGTACTTATTCTATGTGGGAAATTGGAAAAAGTGATTTATCTATAGAAATGTCAAATAAACTTGCTAATTTCTATAATGTTAGTCTTGACTATTTACTTGGTATTAGTAATGTTAAACACATAAAAGAAAGTAAAGATATTAATTTAGATATAATGTGTAAAAGATTAAAAGAAATTAGAAAAGAACATAAAATAACTCAAAAAATCTTAGGAGAAAAAGTAGGATTTGCTCAAACTACATATACTTGTTATGAAAATGGTTCAAGAACACCTACTACTATTAAACTTTTATATATAGCAATATTTTATAATATAAGTTTTGATTATTTAGTAGGTAAAAGTAATATTAAAGAAATAAAGAAAAAAGAAAAAGTCTCAAGTTTTTAACTCGAGACTTTTTAAAATTTTATTCTTTTATTTATATAATCTTCTATTTCTTCTATCTTTATAACATCTTGTTTCATAGTATCTCTATCTCTTACTGTAACAGTACCATTATTTATAGTTTCGTCATCTACAGTTATACAATAAGGAGTACCTATTGCATCCTCTCTTCTATATCTTTTACCTATATTTCCTGCTTCATCATAAGTTGTTGTAAAACTCTTAGATAAAGTTTTATATAATTCTTTTGCTTTTTCTGTATGATATTTTTTTACAAGAGGAAGTACAGCTACTTTAAAAGGTGCAAGGAAAGGATGAAAATGCATAACTTCTCTTGTAGAATCATCTTCTAACGTTTCTTCTTCATAAGCATCACATAATATAGTAAGTGCTAATCTATCCACTCCAACTGATGGTTCTATTACATAAGGAATATATTTTTTATTATCTTCTGGGTCTAAATATTCTTGTGATACTCCAGAATATTTTTGATGTTGTGTTAAATCAAAATCTGTACGACTAGCAATACCCCAAAGTTCTCCAAATCCAAATGGGAACTCATATTCTATATCAGTAGTAGCATTACTATAATGACTTAATTCTTCTTTAGAATGATCTCTTAATTTTAATTTTTCTTCTTTAATACCTAAAGATAATAAAAATTCTTTACAAAAGTTTTTATAATAATCATGCCATTCTAACTCTGTACCTGGTTTACAGAAAAATTCAAGTTCCATTTGTTCAAACTCACGAACTCTAAATATAAAGTTACCAGGTGTTATTTCATTTCTAAAACTCTTTCCAACTTGACCAATACCAAATGGTACTTTAAGTCTCATACTTCTTTGTACATTTAAGAAATCAGCAAATATACCTTGCGCAGTTTCAGGTCTTAAATATATTGTATTTTTAGAATCTTCTGTAACACCTTGAAAAGTCTTAAACATTAAATTAAATTGTCTTACATCAGTATAATCTAATGCTCCACAATTAGGACAAACTATTTTATTATCATAAATATATTTCATTAGTTCATCATTATTCATAGCAGCAGCTTTTTCTTCTCCAATTACTTCTTCAACTAATTTATCCGCTCTATGTCTAGTCTTACATTTTTTACAATCTATAAGTGGATCAGAAAATGTTTTTAAATGTCCACTAGCTTCCCAAGTTTTAGGATTCATAAGTATTGCACTATCAATTGCAACATTATTAGGATCCTCTTGAATAAATTTCTTTAACCAAGCTTTTTTTATATTATTTTTAAGTTCAACACCAACAGGTCCATAATCCCAAGTATTAGCAAGTCCTCCATATATTTCACTTCCTTGAAATATAAATCCATATTGCTTACAATAAGCAACTAACTTATCCATTGTTAATTTTTCCATAATTATCTCTTCTCCTTTATTTTCATTTTTATTTTATTAATTATCTCTTCATCATCATTAGATATAAAAAGATAATTACTTAAATCATTTCTTATAAATTTATCTTGTTTTAATTTATACATATATTCTAACAGTGGTGTAAAGAAAAAATCTTTATTATATAATATGATTAATTTATCATCTTTCATCTCATCTTTATTCATCATAAATGTAAATAATTCTTCCATTGTTCCAATACCACCAGGTAAGAATAATGCTATATCACTAATATCATGTATCTTTTTTGTTCTATCAACTGGTTCATCCAAAAAATATATTTTACTATATCTAAACTCATCTATATCTTCTTTATATATATTTAGACTAACTCCTATAACATCTTTTTTATTTTTATTAAATATTTCTGCAACATTTCCCATAATCCCGGAATAAGCTGCTCCAAAAACTAATGTAGTATCATCTAGTTTTGCAATTTTCTCTATTAATTCATTATAATTATTTTTAATATTATCATCTAAATTACTACTACTAGACGTACCAATAAATATATTCATATATCCACCTCCAACAAACAAAAAACTTCTAGAAATCTAAGGCATAAGGACGAATATTATATCCGCGGTTCCACCTTATTTATTCTAGAAGAATCACTCTTATATTATATTGCTGATAGTTTTTCCAAGACCGTCATCGCATTAATTAAATAAATTACAAACTAATTGTAACAATTTTTAATAAATAAGTCAATTACATTTTATTAACTTTAACATTATATTTTTAAATCATCATTATTTAATTTATTATTTTTATCTAATAACAAATTCTCAAAAAACATTACTAAGTATTTTTTATCATCTTTTATACCTTTACTATAATTAATATAATTAGCTCTTACTAATGCATTTCTAAAATATTTTGAATTATCTTTAAATAATTCATTATTAACTCTAAATCCCATACTAATTAAATATTTTTGAATAAATACAGCTGTTGTTCTTGTATTACCTTCTTGAAATGGATGTACTTGCCATATTTTAGATGTAAATTCACAAATTCTATCTATCAATTGTTCATCATTAAAATCAATATAATTCTGTTCTTTTTCTTCTTGAAAATCATATTTCAAAGTTTCTTCTATCATATCATATGATTGATAATTAATAGTATCACCATTTAAAACAGGTTCATCTTTAGTTATATTATATAATCTAAATACACCTGGATTATATTTTTCTTTATCTAAATCACAAAATAATCTTTTATGATAATTTTTTAATGTTAAATAATCGAATCTAAAAGACTTATCATTTAATATTTCATATATAGCAGTAGAAACTTCATCTGCTTCTTCAAAATCATCGTCATCATGATTATCTTTATTTTTTTTATAATAAGAATTAATTTCATTTTTAACTTGATTATATGTTTTATTACCCTTTATATGTTCTTCTGATAATTCAATCATATATTTAGATGGCTTTAATCCATCAACATCTTGAAGACCAAAAGCAATATTCCAATATAATTGTTTTATTTTAGGTTCTTTTTCATCTTCAACTTTATCATAAGTAATTTCATCCATTTAAAATACCTCCTTTTTATAATTGTTATATATTTATATTATATCATATCGTAAACTATATCCGCAACACACCAGTTAAAATTAAAGTTTTTATCTCACACAAAAAGTACTTAATTTCATTCAAGAAATTAAGTACATATATTAATCTAATTTTTCTTGTAACTCTCTTAAAGTAGATAAGAATTCATTAGTCTTTCTAATCTCTTCATCTAACTTATCGTAGTTAGCAGTATTTTCTATTTCCATAGTAGTATCTTCACTTGCTTGTTTTTCTATACCATAAACTGGAGATATAACTGGACTTCTTTTAAATTTAGTAGTTCTAGTTCTTCCTACATTAGGTGTCTTAATTGTATAGAAATCATCAAGCATCATATTCTTTTCTTTTCTTTCTTCACTATCTTCTTTCTTAATTTGTTCTACTTCTTCATGTTCTTCTTGTGTTGCTTGCTCTAAAACTATTTTTTCTTCATTTTTTACAGCATTTTCATTTTTTTGTTTTTCAAATTCTTCTAAACTAATTGGAACATCTTTATCATCTTGATATTGTGTAACTTCATTTTTATTATATAAAGTATCTCCTAGTTTTAAAAATTCATCTAAACTTATAATAGCATTCTTTTCTTGTTCTTCTTCAAAATTAGTAAGTTCTATATTATCAACAGTAGCATTAGCATTAACTAATTCTTTAGTAAGTTTCTCAATCTCTTCTTGAGCTTTAGTCTGATTCATCTCTTCTTCATATTCTAACTCTTCTACTTCTACATGTTTATCTTCTACTTTAGGTATTTCTTTTTCTATATTAGTAGGATTTATCTCAACTATTTCAACAGGCATACTAACATTACTTCTATCTAAATCCTCTTCATCTTCTAATACTTCTATTTCATCTAATTGTTCTACTATTGGAT
>CANQUW010000078.1 GCA_947627145.1 uncultured Bacilli bacterium | reverse complement strand
TATAGATATGTTTATAAATAACAATAATGAAAAAATATTTGGTATAAGTAAAGATTATAGAAGAAATCTATTAGAAAGAAATAATATTACAAATGATATAGAATTATTAAGATTTATAAAAAAATATAAAAATATAGATACTAATATATTTACAAGTACTAATAAAATAAAAGAAATATTTTCAGTTAAATATTTTACTATGTATTTACCTGAATTTAAAGATTTAAAATTAATAGATGGAGATTATACTGGATATGTATATAATGCCTTTAAAGGTAATGAAAAAGGATATAGATATTTAGAATATATAATATTAAAGAATAATAAAAGATATTTTATAGATTTCTATGATAAAAATAATTATCTTACTAATGAAGTTATTAATGATACTATTAATAATATAGTAATAGAATAAAATTATTTTTTTCTTTGTCTTATCTTAAATTTGTAGTATAATAAATTTATAAGGTAAAAGGAATAAGAGGAGGATGTAATGAAGTTTGTATCAAAATTAATAAAAACACTTATAGGAATATTTATAATTATAGCACTCATTATACTAATAATATTTTTATATGGAACTTATGGTATAAAAGATATAGTTATAAGAACAGCAGAAGATAAAACTGTAAAAGAAATAAAAATTAATTATGTTATAGATAAAATAACAATGGATATTTATTCTATGCAGTTAAAAGAAGTAGAGAAAAAAACTGAAAAAGAATTAATTATAAATAATGATATTGAAATAGAATATGATGATACTAAAATAAAAATAGATTTAGATAATAAAGATTATTGTGAATATGAAACTCCAAATTATAAAGCTATTTCAAAAGTTCCAAAAGGTTTATATGATTGGGCAAAAAGTAGAGCGAGTTACTAAATTTAAAAAATATCTTGACAATTAATATTAGTAATTATATAATGATGTTCCAAGAAAGAATGTGATTTGTATGAAAAAACTGAAAATAATACAAAAAGAAATGTTTGATTTAGTTAACCTAAATATGTT
Source organism: uncultured Bacilli bacterium (assembly GCA_947627145.1). Next base: position 3,768 of record CANQUW010000078.1, on the reverse strand, counting down.
TCTTAGTGCATAAAAAGTCATTAGATATAGTCTAATGGCGTTTTTATTAAGTTAAGTAGGGAGGTAAAAGTATGGAAAAAGTTGATTTAAAGAAGTTTTTAAAATTAGTTAGTGAGAATTATACAGAAAGTGATTTAGAAAGGATTAATAAAGCATATGAAGCAGCAGAATATATGCATCATGGACAATATAGACAAAGTGGAGAACCTTATATAATACATCCATTAAATGTAGCTTATTCACTTGCGGAAATGCATGCTGATAGCGATACAGTATGTGCAGGACTTTTACATGATACCCTTGAAGATACAAAGATGACAAAAGAAGAAATAGAATACGAATTTAATAAAGATGTAGCATCATTAGTTGATGGAGTTACTAAAATTAGTAAAATGAATTTCTCAACAAAAGAAGAACAAAATATTGCTAATACAAGTAAAATAATAAATGGTATAACAGAAGATGTTAGAATAATTATAATTAAACTTGCAGACCGTCTTCATAATATGCGTACTTTACAATATAAAAAACCATTAAAACAAAAAGAAAATTCTCTTGAAACATTAGAAATATTTACCCCACTCGCAAATCATATAGGAGCATATAGAATTCAAAATGAATTAGAAGATTTATCTCTTAGTTATTTAAAACCAGATGAATATTTAAGACTTAAAAATTATAGAGATGTTATAAAAGCACAAAATAGAAATTCTCTTATAAAAATGAGTAATGAAATAAGTAAAACTTTAAATGATAATGGTATGGAAAATGAAATAAAAATACGTGCTAAAAATATATATAGTATTTATAGAAGATTTCAAAAAGAACGTGATGAAGGATATATGTTTAAAAAAATAGATGGAGAACTAAGAAATATCCACGACTTACTTGTATTAAGGATAATGGTTGATGAAATACCAGATTGTTATCAAGCTTTATATCATGTTCATTCTATTTATAGACCACTTGATTCTAAATTTAAAGATTATATTTGTAATCCAAAATCTAATTATTATAGATCTCTACACACAACAGTATTTGGGGAAAATGAGAGACTTGTTCAAGCTCAAATAAGAACATTTGATATGGATAAAATAGCATCCTTCGGCCTAACTGCTTATTGGGATATTTATAAAGGGGATGCAAGAATTAATATGCAAAAAGAAATAAGAGAAAAAGGTACTCTTTATAGAAATCTACAAGAAATAAGTAGTGCATTTGGAGATAGTAAAGAATTTATTGAAAGAGTAAAATCAGAAGTATTTACAGATGGTACTATTGGAGTATATACACCAACAGGAGAAATTATAAAATTACCAAAAGGTTCTACGTTAATAGATTATGCTTATTATGTAGGAGATGAACTAGGAGATCATTATAAAGATGCAATGGTAAATGATAAAACATCAGCAATAGATTATGAACTCAAAAATAATGATAGAGTAAAAATAATAACTGATTCTCATTCTAAACCAAGAAAAGAGTGGGTAAATACAGCTAAAACTACACTTGCTAAGACAAAAATAAAAAAATATCTACAAAATAATAACTAAATCATGCTATAATTAAATTATAGGAGGAAGTTATGAAAATAGAAATATTGCCAAATAAATATTTATTAGAGGATAATACATTTGATAAGAAAAATGCTCTAAATTTATGTGGAAAAATTGCAGGGGTTTGTTATGCACAGCAAGGTTTTGATGCTTTAAAAGATGAAGATGAAAAAAAGACTAATGGAAGAATTGACAGAACTATAAACAATGGACATCATAGTGTCTATGATCATATAATGATAAACTTTAATATTAAAGGATTACCTAAGATTCTTGCTATGGTACTTAATAATGAACATCAATACACAACAAGTGAAAAAAGTGCTAGATACACAAAAGTAGAAAAATCTGATGAAGTAGAAATTTATAATAAATGGGTAGAAATTTATAAAGATAAAATAAAGACAAGGTATGAAAGTTTTGATGATAGAAAATGTGAAAAATTAGCTCAAGAAAATGCTAGATATTTAGTAAGTGTATTTATGGATACAGAGATGATTTATTCAACAACTCTAAGACAAATAAATTATATAGTATCATGGATGAGAAAGTATATTGAAGAAATAGATGAAAACAATAATTTCCAAAAGAAATTAGCTAAAGCAATGGAAGAATTTATAAAACAAATGGAAAAGTTAAATGTATTAGAAGATGGATTGTTAAGAAATGAAAAAAATAGAAGTATTTCTTTATTTGGAAAAAATGTAAATAAAAGAGTTGACTATTTCTCAGATGTTTATAGTATAAACTACGAAGCATCTTTTGCTTATCTTGCTCAAGCACAACGTCATAGAACACTTGACTATGAAATAAGAATAATGGATGATAAAAAATATTTTATCCCACCAATAATAGAAGATGATGAAAATCTTGTAAAAGAATGGTTAAAAGATATATCTACTGTAGAGTATCCTCAAGGAGAAATGATTTTAATAAATGAAAGAGGAACATATGAGAACTTTATTTTAAAATGTCAAGAAAGATTATGTACCGCAGCACAACTTGAAATATGTAATAAAACAAAAGAAATATTAACTATGTATGAAGAAAATCTAAAAGAAAAAGAACATTATTTATATGATGATATAATAAAATATAATAAAGGTGCAAGATGTTCTTTTCCAGGATATAATTGTACAGAGAAATGTTTATTCAAAGAAGGAATAAATTTAACGAGAAAAATATAATTTCTCGTTTTTTTTAGTTTTATTTTCTATACCAAAATTATATTACCAACGTATACTATAACAGGAAGTGATGTATATGAAAATGATAAAGGAAAAGTCTTGCCTTTATAGAGCGTTGTGTACTTTTATAGAAGCTTTTATTAGTGTATTAGTAGTTATGATTCCAACTATTAATTGGTCTGAACCTAAAGAGATGTTAAAAATGACGTTACTAGGAATTTTAGGTTCATCTCTTTCTGCAGGTATTGCAGCAATAATGACTAAAAAGGAGGAGACTGTATAATGTTAAAAGGAGAAAAAAGTAAAAGAGGAGGAATAGAAGATTTATTATGCCCTTTTACTGATATGTATATAACACAAGGCTCAAATGAAGGTACTTCTCACAAAGGAACAAAGTCAATGGATGTAAGAGGTGCTCAAATTGGAGTAAGATATCCATATTATGCACCTTGTAGAGTACGTTGTATTAAAGTATATCCTGAAAACGGTCAAGTAATGTGGCAGTCAACTGATAAAGTAAGATTTGCAGATGGAACAATTGACTATATTACATTTATGACAGCCCATGATAATTCTATGGATTCATATCCAGGACAAATAGTAGAGCAAGGTTCTCAACTAGGTAATATGGGAAACAAAGGAAATGCCAGTGGAGTACATTGTCATATAGAAGCAACAAGAGGTGCAGATACTACATGGATAATGAATAAATATGGTAACTATGTCTTTCCAACTGAAATAGAATTTGAAGATGCATTCTTCATGAATAATACTAATATTATAAGTGGAAAAGGAGCATGGAAATATACTGATAGTGTTATAGTTGTTGAAGGAGACCAAAATAAAAATTATGCAAATTTATCTCCTAATATATCAAGTTGGAGAGTATATGATTTACATGTAAAACCAATCGCTAGAAACGCTAAAGGAAAATTAAATCCTAAAAAATTTGGAGGACTAACTTATTATATTTATTCTTATATGGATGAAGGTACAACTGCTGAAATAGAGACAGGAAACTTTGG
>CANQUW010000077.1 GCA_947627145.1 uncultured Bacilli bacterium | reverse complement strand
AATATACAATAACACTATCAAACTTTAGTGGAACAGGGACACTAGCAGTAACCATAGCAAAAGACTCAATAAAAGATACAAGTAATAACGGAAATGATTCAACACCGTTAACTACTGGAATAACAATAAAACCATCAGATATTTTAGGATTACAAACAAATGATAGCGGTGCTGGATATAGTGATGCAACAAAAGATAGTATGTTCGAGATTACACAACCAGATGGAAGTACGGGATATAGATATATAGGAAATACAGAAAAGAACTATGTAAATCTAATAGGTGGAGATGAAGGAAAGACAGATGCAAATCTATGGAGAATAATAGGAGTAGTACAAGATGAGAATGCATCAGGAACAAGAGAAAAGAGAATAAAATTAATACTAGATGAAAAACTAAATAATACAAACTACTCATGGGATAATAGTACAACTGTAACTCAATATGGTTCAAATAACTGGGCAAGACCATCAGCATTAAAAACAGCATTAAATAGTTTATTCTGGAATAGTACAAGTGGAAGTTGTCCATTGAACGGAAATGGAGGAACAACATCATGTAATTTCGCAAGTTATAAAATGAGTACTGTACATGATAAGATAGAGGATATGAAATGGTACTTAGGAGGTAGAAGTGATTATAAAGGAGCAGCAGATTTCTATACATCAGAAAGGAGTACAACAACACCAAGTGGAGCAAGTAGTTCTACAACAGGACATGTAGGATTACCATATCCAAGTGATTATGGATATACATTTGCAAATGGAGTAGGATCCTGCTTTAGTTCTAACTTAAATAGTTGTAGTAGTGACGCATCAAAGAGTTGGATGTACAAGAGTGGTTACAACTGGTGGACAATTACTCCGAATTCCAGCAGCACGTACAACGTGTTCTTTGTCTACTCGAGCGGCTATGTCGGCTACGGCTACGCGAACGGCACCACCCGTGGTGTGCGCCCCGTCGTATATCTGAAATCTAATATCGGTATCACCGGAGGTAAAGGAACAAAGACAGAACCATATACTGTAGGGTAATGATGTTCGAAGACGCAATTGATTCCCTCCTCAGGCATATGTATTTTAACGAAATTAAGCATGCCCGACAAACAAAACATTAAGGTTAAGACAACTAAAAAGTCGGGCCGCGGTTATACAAGTAAAATTGGAAATATATGGTATACAATAACACTCACTAGAATATACTATAAATTGTAAAATAGAAGTATCTATAATAAATTATGTTAATAGTTAAAGGTAATATATTATTTATAAGTAAAAAGTAAAAATATAAATTTTACTTTTTTTATTTGTTTTTATTTGATACAATAAATATACATGAGGGTGTTAGTATGAAGAGAAATGAAGTAGATAGAGAAAAAATTAGTCCAATGATGTTACAATATTTGGAAATTAAAGATAACTATGAAGATAGTATTATCTTTTTTAGACTTGGGGACTTTTATGAAATGTTTTTTGAAGATGCAGTTATTGCGAGTCGTGTACTTGAACTTACTTTAACTGGTAAGAATGCTGGACTTGATGAAAGAGTTCCTATGTGTGGTGTTCCTCATCATTCTGCAGTTAGTTATATAGATAAGTTAATTGATAATGGATATAAAGTTGCGATATGTGAGCAGTTAGAAGATCCTCGTAATACTAAAACTATGGTTAAAAGAGATGTTATACAAGTTGTTACTAGTGGTACTAGACTTGATGACCATATAGATTCACATGATAATAACTTTATAGCAAGTATCTATGACTTTTCATATTGTTATTCTATTGCATACTCCGATATATCTACTGGAGAGTTTTATGCTACTCTTTTAGAGCATGATACTTCTTTACTTGTAAGAGAAGTATCTAGGTATGGTTTTAAAGAAATTATAGTAAATGATGATATGGATAGAGGAATAGTTAATATCTTAAGAACTAATTTTGGTATAGGAGTTACTATTTGTAGAGATATAGTAGATAATGATGCTTACTCATATATTTATAAAGATATAAATGATGAAAGAATTATTACTAATATTAAACATTTACTTCATTATATATTAGAAAATAAAAAAGGAGAACTTACTCATTTACAGAAAGCTATATTTATAAAGAATAGTGATTATTTAATTTTTGATAATAATACTAAGAGAAATTTAGAACTTGTAGAAACTATTAGAAATAGAGAAAGACAATATAGTCTTTTATGGTTACTTGATAAGACTAAGACTGCTATGGGGAGTAGATATTTAAAGAAGAATATAGAAAATCCTTTAACTGATAAAAAAGAAATTAATAGACGTTATGACTTTATAGAAAAATTACAAACAGAATTTATATTAAGAGATGATTTAATAAAAGAATTAGATGGGGTATATGATTTAGAAAGACTTGTTAGTCGTATTAGTTATGGAAATTTGAATGCTAGAGATATGATACAACTTAAAAATTCTTTATCACATTTACCTAGTATTAAAGAAATACTTGAGAAGCTTAATTATGATAAAGAGATTAATACGCTTGAAGAAGTATATACACTTTTAGATAAATCTATTAATGAGGATGCTCCTATTAGTTTACGTGAAGGTTCTTTAATTAAGAGTGGATATAATAAAGAGTTAGATGAAATTAAAAGTATTAGTAGTGGTTCTAAAGAGTTTATACTTTCTATGGAAAAGGAAGAAAGAGAACGTACTGGTATTAATAATTTAAAAGTTGGATTTAATAAAGTATTTGGTTATTATATAGAAGTTAGTAAAGGTTCACTTGATAAGATTAAAGATGAATATGGATATGAGAGACGTCAGACTCTTACTAATTGTGAGAGATTTATAACACCTCTTCTTAAAGAAAAAGAGAATATTATACTTTCTGCTGAAGAGAAGATTGTTAATTTAGAATATAAGTTATTTATGGAGATTAGAGAGGTAGTTAAAAGATATATACAAGATATACAGGAGATTGCTAAAGTTATTAGTGAAGTTGATATGATACAGTCTTTTTCTATTGTTAGTGAGGTTAATAAGTATGTAAGACCTACTATAACAAATGATAAAACTTTAATTATGAAAGGTGCAAGGCACCCTGTAGTTGAGAAAGTTATGAAAGATGGATATGTATCTAATGATGTAGAGATGGGGAAAGATACTTCTGTCTTACTTATAACTGGTCCTAATATGGCAGGAAAGAGTACTTATATGAGACAAACTGCTATTACTATAATAATGGCACAGATTGGTTGTTTTGTTCCTTGTACTAGTTGTACAATGCCTATTTTTGATAAGATATTTACACGTATTGGTGCAAGTGATGATTTAGTTAGTGGGGAGTCTACTTTTATGGTTGAGATGAAAGAAGCTAATTTTGCTCTTAGTGAGGCGACTGAAGATAGTCTTATATTATTTGATGAACTTGGTCGTGGTACTGCAACATATGACGGTATGAGTCTTGCTCAAGCGATACTTGAATATATTCATGATAAAGTTAAAGCTAAAACTATGTTTTCTACTCATTATCATGAACTTACAGTTTTAGAGCGAGATTTAAAACATTTAAAGAATGTTCATGTATCTGCAAGTGAAGAAAATGGAGAACTTACATTTTTACATAAAATAAAACCTGGTGCAGTTGATAAAAGTTATGGTATACATGTAGCAAGTATTGCTAATCTTCCTAAATCTTTAATTGAACGTGCACTTTCTATACTTGATGTTTATGAGAAAAAGAAAAATAAAAAAGAAGAATTTACTCAGACTAGTTTATTTGATTTGGATGAAGAAGAAGTAGAAGAAAAAGAAGAGATAGAAGAAAATCCTATAATAGAAAAAATAAAGAAGCTAGCACCTCTAGAAATGACACCTATGGATGCTTTGAGTTTTGTTTATGAAATAAATAAAGAAGCAAAAGAAAGGAAGTGATATTTATGAATATAGATTTATTACTACTTTATAATCATATAAAAGATAAAATAGAATTTGACTGTGATATTTTATATGATAAGGATTATTATAGTAATACTAAGATAAAAGATCTTAAAGATGTCCATGTTAAAGGGTATATTTACTTGGATTCTAGTAATTTATTAAAGGCTAATTTTTCATATAACGGGGTTATGGTTTTAGAAGATGATATATCTTTAGAAGATGTAAATTATAGTTTTTCTAGTGAATTTGATGATTTTTTGGAAGAAAATGAAGGAAATTTTCAAAATACTCTTGATTTAAAAGAGATTTTGTGGGAAAATATTGTACTGGAGATTCCCTTGAAGTTTACTAAAGTTTCTAACTTAGAAGAATTTAATGGGGATGGATGGAAATTAGTTAGTGAAAACGAACTAAAAAGCAATAATAATCCATTTAGTGATTTATTAAATGAATTTGAAGAGGAGTGATATTATGTTAGAATTAAATATTCAAATGTTTGCTGTTCCTGCTCGTAAGGTATCTAAGACTAGACAAAGAACAAGAAGAGCTCACAGCGCAATGGAAAATCCAACAGTTACAAAATGTCCAAAATGTGGTGCTGTAATTAAACCACATCGTGTTTGTAAGGAATGTGGATACTACAAGGGACAAGAAGTAATTTCAAAAGAAGAAGATGCTTAATAAGTATCTTTTTTAATTTTATTAAAAAAGTATGAATTTTGTTTTTTCAGTAAAAATATGACTTGAATTTATACATTTTCCCTTAAGAGGAAAATGTTTTTTTCGGTTCTTTTTTGAACTGAATTTGTAAATTTAGTCATTTGTTAATATTTTTCTTTTGTGATAGAATGACCTCACTTCTTAAAT
>CANQUW010000076.1 GCA_947627145.1 uncultured Bacilli bacterium | reverse complement strand
AACGAAAGAACTTTACAAGAAGGTTATTATTACTATTTTAATAGTAAAATAAAAAATGTAAAACAAGAAAATAATATAGTAATTGGAGAAATAATAGGAGACAAAACTTATCATGTAAAACTAGAATTCAAAGGAAACGAAGTAAAAAAAGGAACATGTGACTGCACTGATACTAAAGATTTACGTTGTAAACATATGGCAGCTCTTTTCCATTTTCTTAATACAGAAAAGAGTGAAAAAGAACTAGATTGTCTAAAGCGAAAATTAAAACCAATTATTAAAAAAATTAATAAAGAAAGATTAGAGGATTATTTATTAAATTTATTATGTAAAGATGATGAACTTCTATATAAATTTAATTTAAAGTTTCATACATATTTTCCTCATTCGTCATTAGAAAACTATAAAGAAAGAATTAAATCTATTAGTACCTTTGAAGGAATAGAAAAATGTCATAATAAAAAATATTATAATAAAAAAGAGTATTATTTTGATAACATGAGTAAATTACTTCTTGAAGTAAAAGAACTAATTAAAGAAAAAAAATATAATTTATCTTTTGATATAGTATGTTATATATTAGATAATGCTCCCGAAAAAAAGTATGAACGTTTAGAAAAATATGATTTTGAAATATCTGGTTATTGTGAAGAAATAATAGAAATCATTTTAACAAACGTAATAAAAAAAGATGAAGTACTAGAACAAAAGATTCTAAAATATCTTTTAAATATTATAGAAAACAAAAATGAAAATGAGTATAAAGCAAGAATATATAAATTATTATACCTATTCATTAATAAAAAAATATATATTAAAGAAATAGAAAAATCATTAATGAAATGTTTAGAAGAAAAATATGTGAGAAAAGATATTAGATATGTAAGTGAGTATATAGATATGTTAAAAGAAATATACAAACAATCATCAAGTGATGATAAAATAATACCTTTATTAGAAAAATTTTCATATGATAGTTTTATATTTGATGATCTTATAAAAGAATATGAAAAAAGAAATTATATAAAAGAAGAAATAAAAGCGCTAGAAGATAAAATAAATGATAAAAAAACATATGATTTTGAAAAATCAGAATATGCATTTAAACTATCTGAATTATATTATAAGGAAAATATGCTTGATAAATATAAAGAGCTATTATACAAAATATTTTTCAAATTAGAAAAATATGATTTAGAAACTTATAAAAAAATAAAGAAATTATATTCACCTAAAGAATGGGAAAAAGAAAAAATATCTATAATAAAAAAAGTAGAAAAAGATAAAAGATATCTTCGTTATTATTTGATGGATATTTATGCAGAAGAAAAAATGTATGACAAAGTTTTAAATAAAATAAAATATGAACTATCTATTGATATTATAAAAAGTTATGAAAAAAAATTACCACCAAAATACAATGATAAATTAATGGATATCTACAGCAATATGTGTAGAAAATATATAAAAAAAGATGATACAGCATATTACTATTTTATAGGAATCTTATTAAAACATATAAAAGAAATGAAAAATAGTAAAGAAAAATATAAAAAATTATATAAAAAATTAAAAGAAGAATATAATAAAACATCTACACAAGAATATGATTTTGATTTTTGGATAGAATAGTGAAGAGAAATAAATATAATATTAAAACGACTTGACTTTATGTTAAGTTGTTTTAATATTATATAAAATTAAAATGAAAACGAACATTTTTTCTTGCTATTTTCTAAGCTATATGCTATTATATAAGCACATGGAGATATTAGCATACCTAAATTTACAACACAGATTACTTGAAAATTATATAATAATTAATAGAAAGGAAAAAATAGAAAATGAAAAGAGAAGTACAAGGTCATTACGGAATTGTAAAAGTAATTAAAGGAAATTTGAAAGGAATGTATGGAATCTATGATGATGACGAATGTGATGATGATAAAATAGAAAAGGCAATTGTGTATATAGATAAAGGTCGCTATTGTTTGATAGACTATGATGATTTATCAATAGATTACACTTATAAAGATTTACAAAAAAGAGAAATAGAATTATTTGAAAAAATGATTAAAACAACTAATGTGGACGAATTAATAGCAATTGATGAAGAAAGAAAAGTAATTCAGAGTGGGGTTGTAGAAAAAACGGAAGAATATATAGAAAGACTAGATCCTAATAATCAAAAAATATGGCTTCTATATAATAAACTTTATGTAGAAGATGCAATGGCGATTGCAACAGAATTAAGCGAAAAAAATATAAATGTATGGGTTAAGTCACTTGAAAATATAGAGAATAATCATATAAAAATTCCAGAAGATGCATATATTTTATTATTAACAGGACTTTATACTGAAAGTAGTTCATACGATGAAAATAATATACCAGAAATCTTATCAAAAAAAATCAAAACTGACAAAGATAAAATAATCATATTAAAAAAAGATGATTGTGAATTATCAGATTTTATGGAAAGTTTAAAATGTATTAATATGGTAGATTACACTAAAGGTTTTGAAGAATTATATAAATTCTTAAGTGAAAAAGCATAAAGAGGTATAAAAATGAATGATATATTAAAATTTAGAGTAGGAATACAAGGGTTAGAAAATAAAATATATAGAGAAATAGAAATAACTGATAGAAGAACACTAGCAGATTTAGCATACACTATTCTTGCAACTTTTAATTCACTAGCATATCATGCATATAAAATATATTATAAAAAAAATCAATATTATTGTAGTGATAGTGATATAGAAAGCCCGCTTTATAAAGATTTAATTAATGCTACAAAAACAAAATTAAAAAATTTAGAATTAAAAGAAAATGATTCTATGAGAATGGATTATGATTTTGGTTCTACAACAACTTTTGAAATTACATTTTTAGGAAAAGAAAAAATTAAAAGCTATTTTGATGAAAAAAAATATCCACGTATTACAAAAGGTGAAGGTTATGGAATGATAGAAGATGTATCAGACTTTTCTTTACAAGATATAGTAGAAGACATAGATAAGTTAGGATATTCAAAACATTATTTTACTTTTGGATATGAGACAGATGAACTTTATGATTACAGAAAATATGATATAGAAAAAGACAACAATGACTTAAAAGGCGAAATACTAGCTATAAAAAATGGTTATGAAGTAAGTGGTTATTAATTTAAAATAAAAAAAACAGAACTATTGAAGGTTAATTATTTTGCTTTCAAATAGTTCTATTTTTTTAAAGAAATTTATCATAAAAAGTGGCAATTTAATAAAATAAATGTTAAAGTAGTATTAAAGAGAAATTAATATAAAAATAAAGGGAGATTAACATGTTAAAATTCGATCAAGATGATTTTTTTAATTACTTAGTCGCAACAGATCAACTAGATGAATTCCTAGGTGAAAAAGAAGAACAAGAAGATGAAGAAAAACAAGATACAGATGATGAATTAGTAGAACTAGATGATTTTGATGATGAAAACGAAGAAAAATAAAAGTAAAAAAGGAGTAGTATAATATGAAAACAATGATTGATGTACAAGAAAATATTAAAAATGCATTTTTATCTAACTATAAAGATAAAATAGATGAAAATATGACATGTGATGAATTTATAGAGTCACTTACAAAAAAGGAAATAGAAAGAGCATTAAAAATAAATGCTATAATCGAAGATGATGACCATAAACTTGCTCATATTTTATCGATTTCCATGCACAAAAAAAAGGATGTGGTTAAAGAATTAAAGAATAATATAAAAGAACTTTATAAAAATATCTTTATTTATGCAGATGGAACAATAATGATACAAATAGAAGATATTTTAGAAAACTATAAAAATAAAATTTTAGAATTAGACACAAGTGAAAGCATACTTAGATACTCGATTAGTCTTTTGGAATTTTTAAAATTTAACTATATAGCTAAAATAAAATATCTAAAGTCTAAAGATAAATTAATTATATATATTCCCAAAGAAATAAGAGACATATTACAAGAAATAATAAAAGATAAAAAAATAATAAAAATACGTAACAAGAATAATATATATAATAAAAATATCCAAAATTTAATTTCTGTATATGGAGTTATACCATTTGAAGAATTACTAACTATTTATAACAAAGTTTACAAAAAAATAAAGACTAAAGATTTATTAAAGATTATTGAATTAAATTCGTTTTTTAATGAAAGTATTAATATAACAGAAATTGATGATGACCTTTTAATTTATGGAATGGCTTTTGAAGGAGAAGATGATGCGTTAGAATTCTATTATTCCCAACCAGAAGAATTAGATTATAAACTATACACAAAAGAAGAATATGAAATGATAGGAAAAGATGCATATCATTATAGCCTAAATGAATATACAAAATTATTTGACTTTATTGGAAGCAAATTTAAACTAACACCACAAGAAGAAGATTATTTTGATGGAATGATTGTTTTGGATTGTTTGTTTTCATATCAAATAGATAGTGAAATGGCAGAGCGAAATTTAAATCATAATCTAGAAGTAGCACTTGGAAAATTAAATATTATAGATAAATCTTTTATTATAAATACGATTTTAGATATGGCCAAAAACTATCCTAATTTTAACTATAAAGGTCATACTTATAATGAAGTAAATAATAAAAAATAGAAATATATAAAATTTAGGAGAACAATATGATAACAGTAAAAGAATTAAATAATATACGTGAAGATACAATTGATAATAATTATAGATTTAGAAGTTTTCTAAAAACACATGCGGATGAAAAAGAACTTGATAGACAATTTAAAATGTTGCACAATAAATATTTTAAAGATTTTGATTGTAAAAGTTGCAGAAACTGTTGTAGAGAGCTTGGGATTTCAAC
>CANQUW010000075.1 GCA_947627145.1 uncultured Bacilli bacterium | reverse complement strand
TAGTGGAGGTGGATTTATGTTTGATAAAATACTTTCAAAAACTTTAGTTAAAGATTTGTTACATGAAGTTATTAGAGATGTACGATTTACTTCTACTAAGGAAGGAACAACAGAGGATTTTGGAATAGATAATTTTTATGGTCTTCTTGTTGTTATGGATGCAATATATAAGTATTCTATAATAGTTGTTGATGAAACTTACTTTGAAGAATATATAGTTCAGCTTAGAAGAATGTTAAAAAGGCTTGATAATCATAAAGATTTAGAAAATGGTGTTAATAGATTAATTATTAAATTTACAGCAAAAGTTTTAAATATAGAAGATATGGAATCAGTTGATGGTAAGAGAACAATTTTGTCTTACATATATAATAAGTATATTGTGGACGGTTATGTATTTTATGGTTTTAATTCATCTATGAAGGATGCATTTAATAGAGGTATTGATCCTAGAAATATATATACACCTATAGAAAAATTAAGACAAATAAATCATTTCTTTAATAATCGTGGTTTTATTAATTTTATTGATGTAAACGATGATGATGACGAGTATATAGTTCTTACTGATAGTTTTGCTCTTGCGTATTTTTATGCTATGTCATCTCCAAAATATTTGAAAGATATTTGTTGTAATGATAAATATATGAATGGAAATGATTATGATTTAATGGCAATTTATAGAGGAGATTATGAAAAAGCACGTGAAAATGTAATTAAGTATAGTCACGAAGTAAGACTTTCACTTCATGAAGGGGAAGTTATGCTTGAGGTTTTGACAAATCTTTGGAATAAATTTAATATTTCTAATTCGAAGCCTAGTGTGGCATTTATTAAAAGACGTTCAGTTGATATGAATTATTTAAAAGATATAAGAGATATTTTTGCATCTGTAGAGGATGAGAAGTTATCTATTTTAGTTAGTAAAATATTTAAAAGTAATATTAATGCTTGTAAAAGGTATACTCCGATATCAAATGTTGATTATACTCTTTTGGATTTATATAGTTATAGAGAACTTTATAATACTCCTGAAGAGATGCTGTTTAAAGAAGAAAGTAATATTTTACTTAATGATAAATATTTTGATGATTTAGAAGATGAATATAGTGTTAGAAGTTTAAGTAGTTTAGTTAATAGTTATGGTAAGAGTACTATACTTGGTCTTGTTGGTATGCTTATGATAACATTAGGCGCAACACTTATAATACTTTTTGCGTATTACACATAGATTAGGAGAAAAAGATGAAGAAAATAAGAATAGTTTTTATGGGTACACCTGATTTTTCTGTACCTATACTTGAAGGATTAATAGAAGAATATGAGGTAGTTGGTATAGTTAGTCAACCTGATAAGATGGTAGGACGTCATAAAATACTTCGTCATACACCAGTAAAGGTAGTTGGACTGGATAATAATATAAAAGTATTGCAACCTAATGATATAAGAGTAGAGTATAAAGAAATTTTAGACTTAAAGCCTGATATGATTGTTACTTGTGCTTATGGTCAAATAATACCTAAAGTTATTTTGGAATCACCTCGTTATGGATGTATTAATGTTCATGCTTCTCTTCTTCCTAAGTATAGAGGAGGTGCTCCTATACATAGGGCGATTCTTAATGGTGATGCTAAAACTGGTATGACTATAATGTATATGGCAGAAGGTATGGATACAGGAGATATTATAAAACAAAAAGAAGTTATTATAGAAAATGATGATAATTTAGAGAGTTTGCATGATAAGCTTAGTCTTGTTGGAAGAGATTTATTACTTGAAGTAATTCCAGATATTGTTTCAGGTAAAGCTACTAGGACAAAACAAGATGAGTCACTTGTAAGTTATGCTTATAATATAAAAAGAGAAGATGAAAAACTTGATTTTAATAAAACTACATTAGAAGTTTATAATCATATACGTGCTCTTTCTCCTATACCTGGTGCTTTTGCGATGCTTGATGGGAAAATAGTTAAGATTTATGATTCCGAAATGAGTGATAGAGCATTTATGAATGCAAAAAATGGAGAAATAGCTGCGATATACAAAGATGGGATTGGTGTTTCAACGCTTGATGGTGAAATTATAATTAAAGATATTAAGATCGAAGGTAAGAAAAGAGTAAATGTTAAAGACTTTTTAAATGGATGCGATAAAGATAGTTTTATGGGAAAAGTATTTAAGTAGGGGATGTAGTTACTATGAAGAAAATTAATTTTAAAAAAATATATGAATATGTTAAAGATCCAAAAAACAAGCCTGTTTTGTTTTTTGGCTTTTACTTTATTTTCTTCATAGCACTTGCGATTCTTTTTAGAATGAGTCCAAATACTACAAATGTTAAAACTACTAATAAAACTCCTAAAACTGAACATTATTATAATTTAGGAAAAATAGAAGATGCTAATTACCATTTTAGGTATGATTATAATATTAATAATAATATTACTTCTTTTGAAGGAGATAGAAATGGAATTAGACAATTATTTATAAGAAAATTTGGTGATACTGTTAATAATTTTTATGGATATAGAAATTTATTTATGATAGAGAATAATAATACTTGGGAGAAATGTGAAAATCCTTACGTATTAAGTGAACTATTTGATGTTTCTGTTATTAGAGAAATACTTGATAAGTCTACTTTTATGTCTAAGACAGAATTCCAAAATAAAAGATATAGTTATAATTATAATATTTCAACATCAACACTTGAAAAAATTATTAATAATAATTCTATTGATTTAGATGATATACCAAACGAAGTTAATATTACAATGGATGATAATTATTATGTTTATAAAATAGAATATGAACTTGATAGTTTTTATAAGTATAAAGATCCTTCTTCACTTGGTTTTAAACTTGTGGCTGAGTTTAGTGATTTTGGTAATATAAAAGAAATAGAAGAAGTAAAATAATAGACTTATATAGGGATAGTTTGGTATAATATTTTCTGGAAGTGAATTAAGATGAGTATTTATGATTTAACAAAAGAAGAGTTAGAAAATTATTTTATAGGTCATGGTGAGAAAAAGTTTCATGCAGATCAACTTTTTTCATGGTTATATGAGAAAAAGATTAAGTCTTTTTCGGAAGTTACTGATATTAAACAGGAATTTTTAGATGTCCTTAAAAAAGATTTTTCTATAAATATGCTTGAAATTATAAAAAAAGAAACTGATGTTGATGTGAATAAATATTTGTTTTTACTTGAGGATGGAAATACTATAGAGGCAGTTTTGATGAAACATGATTATGGTAATAGTATTTGTGTTTCTTCACAAGTTGGATGCAATATGGGATGTAGTTTTTGTGAAAGTGGAAGAGTTAAGAAAATTCGTAATCTTTCTACATCTGAGATGGTAAGACAAGTGTTGATGGTAGAAGAAGACTTGGGTGAGAGAATAAGTCATGTTGTTGTTATGGGAATAGGAGAACCTTTTGATAATTATGGTAATGTTATATCATTTCTTACTATAATGAATGATCCTAAGGGGCTTGCGATAGGTAGTCGTCATATGACTGTTTCTACTTGTGGTATTATTCCTAAAATTCGTGAATTTATGAATTTTCCACTTCAGGTTAATCTCGCAATTAGTCTTCATGCTCCAAATGATAAGTTACGTAGTAAGTTAATGCCTATTAATAAAGTTTATCCTTTAAAAGATTTGATGAAAGTTTTAAATGAGTATATAAAAAAGACTAATAGAAGACTTACTTTTGAATATATTTTGCTTGATAAGATTAATGATAGCGAAAAGTGTGCACTTGAACTTGTAAGTTTAATTCGTGGTATGAATGCTTATGTTAACGTTATTCCTTATAATGAAACTGCAAAACTTGAATATAATCGTAGTAAACCGGTGCAAATTATGAAATTTTGTGATATACTAAAGAAAAATCATATACAAGTAACTATCAGACGTGAGTTTGGTGGAAATATAAGTGCTGCTTGTGGACAACTTAGAAGTAAGAAGGAGGAATTATGAAATCTTTTTATCTAACAGATGCTGGAAAAGTGAGAGATCACAATGAAGATAGTGTTATTATTATAAAAAATAATAATAATGATTATTTGATGGCAATTGCCGATGGAATGGGAGGACATTGCGCAGGAGAAGTGGCGTCGTCCATTGCGATACGTTATTTAGGAAAACATTTTAATGATACATTTTTCAATATGAGAAAAGTTGATGCAGTTAATTGGTTAAGAGATTGTGCAAAAGAGATTAATACATTAATTTTTAGACATGAAAAAGATCATCCTGAAAGTAAAGGGATGGGTACTACTTTAGTAGTTGCGATTGTTACAGATGATTATATATTATTTGGTAATATTGGAGATTCAAGTGGATTTGTTGTTAAAGACGATAAACTTCATAAAGTTACTTACGACCATACTTTAGTTAATCTCTTACTTAGTGCAGGAGAACTTACTAAAGAAGAAGCTAGTGTTCATCCTAAGAAAAATGTACTTATGAAAGCTTTGGGTGCAAATGATCCTATTGATATAGATATATTTGATTGTGATATGGGAGTTTCACAAATAATGCTTTGTAGTGATGGACTTACTAATATGTTAGAGGTTGATCAAATAGAAAGGGTATTACTTAGTGATTCCGATATAGAAGATAAAGTTATTAAGTTAATTAGAAAAGCCAATAACAGGGGTGGAACAGATAATATTTCGGTTGCTTATTTAATTCGTGAGAAAGTAGGTGGCGAGTAATGGTTACTAAAGGTCAATTTATTAATGATAGATATCAAATAATTAGAAGTATTGGTGAAGGTGGTATGGCTAATGTTTATTTAGCAGTTGATACCATACTTGATAGAAGAGTTGCGATTAAAGTTTTAAGAGGAGATTTATCTAATGATGA
>CANQUW010000074.1 GCA_947627145.1 uncultured Bacilli bacterium | reverse complement strand
TTTTCCACAACTTAAAGATATAGATGATAACTTAAGTAAAGAAGAAAAAGAAAAAATAATAGAAGATGTTGTAAGAGTTGAATACGAAAAAGGAAGAGATAATATTTTAAAAGATGTAGAAAGATATAATAATTTATGGAAAGATTATAATGATAAGTATTTTAATGTACTTTGTGATTATTTTGGAGTATATTTTCCTAATGATTTAGATGTAATAGATGCATCAGTTGGACTTATACCTGTTTTTCCTAGATATTTAGATAGTTATAGTTTTTCTATTGGATGTGGTGTAAGTGATGATAAAGTTATAGAAACTTGTGCTCATGAAACTCTTCATTTTATATGGTTTATTAAATGGATGCAATTATATCCTAATACTAAAAGATATGAGATGGATGAACCTTATTTAGTTTGGAAATATAGTGAGATGGTAACTGATCCTGTTTTAAATAATAAACCTTTTGATACATTTAACTTTAAAGAACGTAGTTATGATAATTTCTATGATATTATGGATGGAGACATTAAAGTTATGGATAAACTTAAAGAGTTATATTCTAAAGATATTTCTATTGAAGAAAAAATAAAAAATGGATTTGACTATATAAAGAAATTAGAAGATAAAGATATATCATAAATTTAATTTTTCCGTGATACGAGGGAATATAAAACTTGAAAAAAGTAGTTTTTTATGATAATATGTATTTATCAAGGAAACTTGAATAAAATAAAAAAGAGGAACATTTAATTTCCAGAGTGAATGTCTCCTCTATAAAGTGGGTAGACACTCAATCAGAGATGAAAGAGTGTCATTTTTTTATTACTGCTATCAGTAAAGATAGGAGAAATAAAATGATAGCAACGTAGCGAAGAACTTTTATGATAAAAATTCTTTTCTGCATATTTATCAATCCTCCTTTCTTTTATAAGATTGGAGGTAGACACTCACATTAAATGTTCCTAAAATTATTATACAAAAAGTTTACTAACAAATCAATCGTATAATTACAAAAAGTGAATTTTTTTCTAATAAAAATATAGAAGAATTAATCTCCTATATTTTTTCTTTATTATCTATTCTTTGGAATAATAAGTCTGCATTTTGGATTTTTATATCTCCTTTTATTTCTTCTTCAGACCATTTTATTTCATCCAAGTCTAACATATTTTTTATTTTTTCTGCTGTTGTTGGAATGAATGGACTTAGTAAGTTTTTGATATTTGCTATCATATAAGTACATGTATAAGTTACATCATTAAATTTATCTATATCTTCTTTTACTAAAATCCAAGGAGTTTTCTCATCATAATATTTATTTCCTTTTGTTACATATTCCATAACAGTAGCAATTGCTCCTCTTAATTCTCCTTTTTCAAGTAACTCTCCTACTTCTTTGTAAGTTTTATGAGTTAACTCTTTTATTTCTTCATCGATATGCCCTTCTTTTATTATTCCATCATTTTTCTTATTAATAAATGAAAGATTTCTATTAATAAAGTTTCCAAGGACTCCTACTAAGAATTTATTATGAGTTTGCTCTAGATCATTTATTGTAAAGTTAATATCTTTTTGTTCAGGAGAGTTTGCTATAATAAAGTATCTTATAGTATCTACATCGTACATAGTTGCTAGTTCATCTCCTGTTAAAAGATTACCTTTTGACTTAGACATTTTTTCATCATTTAAGTTTACATATTCACTTGAAATAATATGTGTTGGTAATTGGAAGTTATGAGATTTTAGACCACATAGTATTGCTGGATATATTACAGTATGGAATGGTATATTATCTTTTCCGTGTACATAGTAACTTCTAGTATTTGGATTATCTCTACCTAAAAATTCATCGAAGTCTATTCCTCTTTCTTCTGCTACTTTGCTTCCTGCAGTTAAATATCCACATACAGCTTCTATCCAAACATAAATTCTTTTATCTTCATAACCATTTATTGGAACAGGTATTCCCCACTCTAATTGACGTGTAGCAGTTCTATCAATTAATCCCATATCAATAAACTTTTGAGTCTCACCTACTGCATTTTTTCTCCAGTTTTCTTTATTATCATCTAATAGTTTTTGTATTTGGTCTGTAAATTTAGGTAATGTAAAATATAAATGTTTATTCTTTTTTAGAGTTGTAGGATTTCCACATGTTTTACAATGTTTATTTAAAACCTCACTTGAATTTAGAGATGAGTGACATACTTCACATTGGTCTCCAGTTGATTCTCCTCCACAATGAGGACATTCTCCTATTATTTCTCTATCAGATAAGAATTCTTTACAAGTTTCACAATAATCTTGTTCTTCTTCTTTTTCTACAAGATATCCATTATCATATAACTCTTTAAAATATTTTTGTACTTTTTCTTCATGATCTTTAGTCATTGTAGATGTATATAGGTCATAAGAAAAATTATAATTATTAAAAGTATTTACATCTTGCTCATGGTAATACTCAGCAATTTCTTGTGGAGTCTTTCCTTCTTTCTTAGCTCTTTCTGTTATTGGTGTTCCATGTGAGTCTGTTCCTGAAACATAAATAACATTATCTCCGTTTGCACGATAGTATCTTGCGATAACATCTCCTGGTAGTAATGCCGCAATGTGTCCTATATGTAAATTATAATTTCCATAAGGCCAAGCTCCACCTATAAATATATTTTTCTTCATTTATATCAGCTCCTTTTTTCTATTTGAACCAAACAACGTATATTATAACACAATTTTTTGCTTTTAGTAACTTTTATTTATATTATTAGGTTATTTATTTTTTTATATTTTATTCAACTTCCTCTTCTATATATTTAGAATGGTATAAATCAGTACTTTCTTTTGCTTCTTCTTTTTCTGAAATAAAATCTCTCATATCTGGTAAATCTTCAATCGTAGAAAGTCCAAAATAATCTAAAAATATATTTGTTGTTTCATAAAGTATTGGTCGTCCTGGCATATCACTTCTTCCTACTTCTTTTATAAATCCTTTGGCAACTAGTTTTCTCATCATTTGAGAACTTGATACTCCTCTTAAGGTATCTACTTGAAGTCTTGTTATAGGTTCATTATATGCTATTATCGCTAGTGTTTCTAATGCTGGTTGACTTAATACATTACTATCATTTCTTTCAAGTAGTTTTTGATAATACTCTCTATGTTCAGATTTAGTTGTTAGTTTAAATTTATTTCCTAAAAAGTCTATTCTTATTCCTCTAGTTTCATCTTCATAATCTTTTTTTAATTCTTTTACAAGTTCTTTTGCTTCTTCTGATGTTATTTCTAATATATCTGTTATCTGTTCTAGATTAAGTCCATCTTCTCCTACAACAAATAATAATCCTTCTAATATTGCTTTTTTATTTTCTTTATTTTCCATTAGGCACCTCACAAATTATTTCTTCAAATGTATCATTTTGTTTTATAAGTAATTCATTATTTTTAGCCATTTCTAATATTGCAAGAAAAGTTGCGACAATGTATTCTTTTGTTACTACTGGAAATAGCTTATAAAAAGATACTTTACGCTCTTTCTTTAATATTTTTCCTATTTCAAATCTTCTAGAAGCTACTGATATTTCTTTTACTGTAACTTTAGTCTTTAATGGTTTAGCAGCTTCTTTTCTTTGTAGAAGTTTTAGTAAGGCATCAGTTAATAAATCAATACTTGCAGTTTCATCAAAAGTAGTATTACTATTATCAATATAACTATTTACATTCTCAGGTAATTTAGTATGAATATCTCTTCTTATACTTTCTTTTTCTTTTAGTGTTTTAGTTATTTCTTTATAAGCTTCATATTCAAGTAATCTTGATACTAATTCTTCTCTTGGATCTATTTCTTCTTCGTCTTCATCTTCTTTGTTTGGAAGTAACATTTTTGATTTTATTTCTAGAAGTTCACTTGCCATTACTAAGTATTCACTAGCTATTTCTAAATTCATTTTTTCTTGAGATTCTATATAATCTAGATATTGTTTTGTTATTTCTTCAATTCTAATATCAAAGATATTCATCTTACTTTCTTTTATTAAATGAAGAAGTAAATCTAATGGTCCTTCAAATTCATCTATTTTAAATTTTATATTCATACATATCACCAACTATAAACATTATAACATAAAATTATAATATATGTTATAATGAATTTGGAGGTAGTCTATGAAAATGTTCGTTAAACGTGATGAAGAATTTATTTGTGATGCTTGTGGACGTAGTGTAAGTCCATTAAAGTATACTACTCGAGATCACTGTCCATATTGTTTATATTCAAAGCATGTAGATATTAATCCAGGAGATAGAATGAATACTTGTCTTGGATTACTTGAGCCAATTGAAATAGAAAAATATAGGGACACTTATAAAATTGTTTATAAATGTTTAAAGTGTGGAAAGCTACATAAAAATGTAATTGCTAAAGATGATGATATGAATAAAATAATAGAAATTTCTACTAAATCATAAATTTATCTTTGTGATTTTTTTGGTTTTTAGTGTGTGAATTTTAAAAATATTGCATAAAATGTAAAAATGTGGTATAATATAAGCCGTTAAGGAGGGATAGGTTATGAAAGGAAAAATTAAGAAATTATTGTTAGTTGTTTTAGTAGGAATTTTTACATTTTCATCACTAAACATAGTTAAAGCTATAAGTTCTAGAGGAGATTTACCAGTTAGTTATAAAGTAGTTGGTTTTAATGTATTCTTATTTAATGATAAGGGTATGACTCAAACACAATCTGAGGTTACTGATGAAAGTATTAAACATTTTCCTGTTAAAGGATTACGTTATACTACAACTGATGAGGTAAAAAGTGAAAATGGTTATACACTTGTTTCTACAAAACTTAATGTTGATGGTGGTGCTGAAGCTTTAGAGAAAATCGCTGAAAATATTGC
>CANQUW010000073.1 GCA_947627145.1 uncultured Bacilli bacterium | reverse complement strand
TTTTCTACAACTTCTTCTCCTATTTTATCTACCTCACGTCCTGCTCCCTTTGGAAGAGGTATATGAATAGAATCACATATTTTATCAAACTCTTTTAAGAAGATATAACGACTAATTATAGAAGAGGCTGCAACTGCTAGATTTTTATCTTCTGCTTTAGTCATAAAAGTAATATCTTTTTGGATGTTTTTTACACCTTGCAAGTAGGCATAATATCTATTCTCTTTAGCAAATTCATCTACGATTATATAATCAACTTTTGGTTCTTCTTCATGCATTAAATTATATAAAACATTGTTGTGAAGAACTGCTTTGAATTTATTCATATTTAAACTTGAAGTATGTTTTTCGTTATATTCCTTATTGCTTAGTATTTTACTACGATAAGGAATTTTTTTTGCTATTTGGGGTGCTATTTTTTTGATTGTTTCATCACTTAGTTTTTTAGAATCAGCAACACCTAGTTTTTCTAAGAATTCTATATCTTCTTTTTTTACATAAGAAGCAGTTACTACTATTGGACCAAAGTAATCTCCAGTTCCAACTTCATCACTACCAACAGATGAACAATTATAGTAAGGGCTTGTTTTTTTGTCTATAGTTTCTTTTTCTTTTTTATCTTTATTTTCAATCATTCCCCACATAGATGCATCTACATCAGCGCTTACCCCTTGAAACATTACTTTTCCTGATTCATACATTGTAATAACAGTATCTTCATCTTCTGCTTGGAATACTACATAAGGAATTTGTTTATCTCTTTTTTTATCTTTATAATATTCTATCATTTTCTTTTTAGTTTCATCATCAACTTTAATAACAACATTCATTCTTTACACCTCATTTCTTTATTATTATAGCATATTTCTTCTAAATAAGTTATACTAATTATTGAAAGAGGTGATAAAATGCTTGCTAATTCGATAATTATACTTATAATTGGGTTGTTTACAGTAATGGGTTTTAAAAAAGGTGTTATAAAACAAGTTATTAGTTTTGTTGGAATATTACTTGTTTATATACTAGCGTTCTTTTTAAAGAATCCAGTTGCAGATATTTTTTATAAATATTTTCCGTTTTTAAATTTTGTGGGAGATTTAAAAGGACTTGTAGTACTTAATGTTATAGTATATCAACTTTTAGCATTTATTATAGTAGCAGGAATACTTTTAGTTATATATAATATTATAATTAAAGTAACTGGTATTGTGCAAAAATTGGTTGATTTAACTGTGATACTTACATTACCATCTAAGATAATAGGTGGTGTACTTGGATTTTTTGAAGGGTACTTTATAGTGTTTATAGTTCTTATGCTTTTTGCAATTCCACTTTCTCCACTTGGAATAAATGATTCACCAGTTGCACATTATATAATGTATAATAGTCCAATACTATCTAAGTCTTTTGGTGGAGTTTGTGATGCTGTTAAAGATATATTTACTTTAGTTGAAGAGGGTAGTGACGCAGATGTATCTAAAAATAAGATGAATCTAGATTCTATGGATAAACTACTAAAATATAAAGTTATTGATACTAAGTCAGTAGATATATTACTTGATAATAAAAAATTAAATAGTGTTAGTGGGCTTAATAGTGTTGTAGATAAATATAGAGAGGATGATTAAGATGATAAAAAAATTAAAAGATGAGAAGTTGGAAGATTTAGTAAAAGAGGGGGATGTGTTAGTTGATTTTAATGCTACTTGGTGTGGACCTTGTAGAATGCTTGGACCTGTTTTAGAAGAGTTTTCTGATTCTAGAGGAAAAGTTAAAGTTATAAGTGTTGATGTGGATCAACATGAGGGACTTGCAAGAGAATATGGTATTATGTCTGTTCCAACACTTTTGGTATATAAAGATGGAAAAATGGTAAAACAAAATACTGGATTTGTACAACTTGATGAAATAGAGAGCTGGTTTAAGTGATATATTTTAAAAGAAGTCTTGCAATAAGTAAATTTTTGTGATAATATGTATTTATCAAAAGTAATTACATACATTAAAAAAGGAGACATCTAATAGTGCGTGTTGGGTGTTTACCTTCATGGTGCGACACCTAACAAGTTATAACGTTAGGTGTGCTTTTCATTTTAACACTAATGTTAAGATGATTAACATAGCAAAATACAATAGCCATGTTAATCTTCTAAGAAGTCTTTCCAATAAGATGTTTGTGTTAATACTTTTTGTTGTATTTACTACTCTTTTCTTATTCATAAGCATCTTCTCCCTTCTATTATAATTTACTAAGTTTTTATAACTATCGAAATAATAGAAGGCAAGCTACCCAACGTATTAGATTTCTCCTAAAATAATTATACAACACGTTAACATTGAAAATCAATAAAAATTGAAAAAATGTTCTAAAATTTTTTGTATATACTTATATAATAGTAACTAAGCGATTAATTGATTTGTACAAGTTGATGAAATATAAAAAAACTCCATATCGAATCTGATATGAAGTTTTTGTTTGGAATGATTTACATTCCTAGCTATCCGAGAACAGATAATATTTCGTGACCGGAATAATTTATACCCCGCATCATCCGGAAGCGGGAAACATTTCGCGTTCGGAATAATTTATATCCCGCACCATCCGAGAGCGGTTAACATTCACGACGAATAATTTTTATTCTTTATTATCCGTAAGCAGATAGTATTTTTGCATTAATTATTAATGCAATACAAGTATACAATAAGTTAACACAATTGTCAACGATAATATTTTATTTTTTGTATATTATAACTTAAATGTTTATATAATATAATTGTAAAGATAATAATATTTTAGCACTTAACACTTGACTTTGCTAAAATATAGTGTTATAATTAAATTGTTAAGAAAGGAAGATGATAATTATGTTACCTACAAGAAGAGATTTTGATATCTTTGATGAAATATTTAATGATCCATTTTTCCATCATGCACCTAGACCACCTCATCTAGAAACTAAAGTTATGAGAACAGACGTATGCGAAAAAGATGGTAATTATGAAATTACTATTGATTTACCTGGATATGATAAAAATGATATTAAGGTAGCAGTAGAAAATGGATATTTAACTGTTAGTGCTTCACACAATGAAGAGAAAAAAGATGAGGAAAATGGAAAATATGTTAGACGTGAAAGATTCTCTGGAGAATGCTCAAGAAGCTTCTATATTGGAGAAGATGTTCATGATGAAGATATCAAAGCTAACTTTAAAAATGGTACTTTAAAACTTGATGTTCCAAAACATGAAGAAAAAGAAGTTCCTGAAAAGAAATATATACAAATAGAAGATTAATTATAAGTAAGACTTGCTCTTACTTTTTTTAATGAATAAAAAGTTACTACTAATACATTGATACTTGTAGATATAATTAGACCCCACATACCTATTTTGAAAAGAGATAGTAAAAATAAAAATATAGTTCTTGTAAGTGTTCCATATATACTTGCAGTCATATTATATTTAGATTTTCCCATAGCATCTAAACTAGAAGATAGTGGTGCTTGTATATATTGAAATAGACATACTGGTGCTAGAAACCTTAAATAAGATACTCCTTCAGTAGTATTATATATTATTTTTAAAAATATATTTGGGAATAATTCAAACATTATAGTTACTGGTATTCCTATTAAAAGAGAAAAGAATATAGCTTGTTTTATTTTCTTTTTTGTATAATCATATTTTCTATTATAATAACTTTTACTTATTACTGGAAGTAGTGCTTGACTAATAGCAAGAGTAAAAAAAGAAGGGAGTAATACTAAAGGAATGACATATCCATTTAATACACCATACTCATATACTATATATTTATTACTATACCCAATAAAAAGTAAAGTACTTGTAAGTATTATGGGTTCTAAGAAATATCCTACTTGACCTGTGAAACGTGATATAGTATTAGGTATAGATATATATAAAGATTCTTTTATATAACTAATATTAGGATATAGATCTTTTTTTGTTATAGTAAATTTCTTTGGTAGAAAGAAGAATAATACTAAAATAGATGTTAGTTCACTTATAATATTAGAAAGTACTATAAAAGTTACTGCATATTCTATACCTTTATGTATAATTAAAGGTATACCTATAACCATTATTAAAAGTCTTACAACATCTTCTAGTAGATTAGATATAACATGAGGTAACATTTGTTCACGACCGAAGAAGTAACTTCTAGCAATTGATGATATACTAGTTAAAGGAATTACTGCAGCAATTGCGAGTAATGGATAGAAACATCTTTTATCATGTAAAAAATATGTAGATAGAATAGGGGTTATAAAAATAATTATTACTATTAAAATTATATTGATTAAGATACTTATAGGTATTAAAGAGAATAATAGATTTTTATTGTTTTTAGAATCTTCTGCTACTAGTTTTGATACTGCTATTGGTAGACCAAATTGAGCAAGACCAATAAACAAAGTAAATGTAGGTAGTATTAACATATATAAACCTAGACCTTCTGTACCTATAAGTCTAGACATAATTATTTTTATAATTATACCTAGTATTTTAGTTAGTAGACCTCCTACCATTAAAATAATTGTTGATTTTATAAACTTTTCTTTCATAGTAAAATATATGAAAAAATTATAAAAAAATATATTAAATATTAGAAAAGTGTGTTATTATGAAATTAAGAGGGGTAATAAGAAAAATATATAGTGTAAATTATATGTATAATTAGTATGTAAATGATATTGTAAATATATGTAAAAGTATACATGTTATATGTTTTAATATTAATTAACTTATGATAGACTAAATATATGAGGTGAATACCATGAAAGATTTAGAGAGTTTTTTAACATCACAAGAACTTATTATTGTATATACAGTAGTAGGTGTTTTGATAATGGGGTTTATTATATTTGTAATTAGTAAGAAAACGTATAATTCTAGAAAAAAACGTCATAATACTAAAGAGTTGAAAAAGATAGTTACTGAAGTACATGATAGAATAGAAGAAGATAAGATTAATAATAAAGTTAATG
>CANQUW010000072.1 GCA_947627145.1 uncultured Bacilli bacterium | reverse complement strand
AGCCTGGATATGTTACTAGTATGAGTCAAGATTTATGTAGAAGATGTTTTAGACTTAAAAACTATGGTGACTATCAGGTAGTAGTAAAAGATACTTCTGAATATATAAAAATATTAAAAAGTGTTGGAGAGACTAATGATTTAGTTTTATATGTTACTGATCTTTTAAATCTAGAAGAGGATATTACTAAGATAAGACAGTATATACCTAATAAAATGATTCTAGTACTTAATAAGAAAGATGTACTTCCAAAGTCTATTAAGGAAGAGAAACTTATTAATTATTTTAAAAATTTAAAAGTAGAGTTTTCTTATGTTATAGTTGTAAGTGTAGAGAAAAACTATAATATAGATTATTTGATGAATAGAATTAAATTATTACAAACTACAAAGAAAGTTTATGTTGTTGGTAGAACTAATGCTGGTAAGAGTACACTTATTAATAAACTTTTAAGTAATTATTCTGATAATACAAATGAACTTACTATTTCACCACTTCCTGCAACTACCTTAAACACAGTATCAATTGATTTAACTCCACATTTAACTTTAGTTGATACACCAGGATTTGTAGATAGTGGTTCTATTACTAATTATGTAGATAAGAGTATGCTTAAAAAGATTATGACTAAGAAAGAAATTAAACCACGTACTTATCAACTTAGACGTGGTGGAGGTATTGTTATTGGGGATTTAGTTAGGATTGATTATGTTGAAGGAGAGAAAAATAGTTTTACTGTATTTCTTTCTAATGATATAAAAATAAAAAGAATTTTTAATAGTAAAAATTCTTCTCTTACAAATCTTACTAGATGTGAGTATAATGTTAAATATAATGAAGATTTAGTTATAGATGGACTTGGTTTTGTAAAAATTATGAATAAAGGTAAAATTAATGTTTATGTAGATTCTAATGTTAAAACGTTTTTAAGAAGTTCTATTATCTAATTTTATACCATAGGTATTATTTTCAGGGTCTCTAAATAAATCTACTTTAGGTGGATAGTATGTCCATATAGTAAATATTATATACGTTATAATTAGAAGTATTAATCCTATAATATTTAATGTATTATTATTTTTAGTAATTGGTATACTATATAATATTATTTCTTCTAATAGAATAGTTATAAAAAGTATTACTAAAGTAATAGGTAGGTTTTCTCCTATAGTATAATATATAGGTAAATATATAATTAATAAAATTATACATAATATTAGACTTCTTAAGAAAGATGTTATAAATATATTATTATCTTTAGTAAAGAAATATGAGATAAATGTATATACTACTCCTGTTGTAAATAACATTTTTACGTGTTCTGCGATACTTTCATTTACTGGGAAAAATATACTAGTAAAAAATGTAGGTATTACTTTATAAGTAAAATGCGCAATGAAGTTTAATATAAAGATAAAAATTGTATTAATAATAATTTTTTTATAATTCATATACCACTCCTGATATATTGTATTATAATAGTATTTAATTTATGCATTGGAGGTGATTTCATGGATAATAATGTTGATACTGTATCTCTTATACGTAGTAAGACAGATATAGTTGATGTAGTTGGTGAGAGAATATCTTTAATTTCTAGAGGAAAGAATTATTTTGGTATTTGTCCATTCCATGATGATGATAATCCTTCTTTGTGTGTATCTCGTGAAAAGCAAATTTATACATGTTTTTCATGTCACGCTACTGGTAATGTATTTACATTTCTTATGAATTATGAACATAAAGATTTTTATGATGTGCTAAAATATTTGGGAGATAGATGTGGGGTAGAAGTAAAAGGTAGAAGAAAAAAGAATTCTATTAATAATAGTAAATATGCTAGTTACTATAATTGTTATGAGTTTTGTGAGAATTATTTTCAAAACAATTTACTTACTAAAGTAGGAAGAGATGCAAGAGAATATTTAAAGAAAAGAAATATAGATGATGAAGTTATAAAAGAGTTTAAGATAGGTCTTTCTTTAAAAGATGATGATGACTTAACTAATTTACTTACTAAAAAAGGATATGATTTATCTGATCTTAATAGTTGGGGACTTTCTGTAAATAATTATGATATTTATAAAGATAGAGTAATGTTTCCTTTATTTGATATAGCAGGTAAAACTGTTGGATTTAGTGGAAGAATTTATAGAGATAGTGAACAAAACAAATATTTAAATACTCGTGAAACAGTGGTATTTAAGAAAGGTCTTACTTTATATAATTATCATAGGGCTGTAGAAGAAGTGAGAAAAAGTCACTTTGTTATAATAATGGAAGGTTTTATGGATGTTATTAGAGCATATACTATAGGTATTAAAAATACTGTTGCTTTAATGGGTACTGCTCTTACAAGTGATCAAATTAAACTTATTAAAAGACTTTCTAAAAAAATAGTTTTATGTTTAGATGGGGATAGTCCAGGAAGAAAAGCTGCACTTTTAAATGGAGAAGCTATGCTTAAAGAAGGAATAGAAGTTAAAGTAGTAGAGCTTCCTGATGATATGGATCCTGATGAGTATATTGTAAAAAATGGGAAAACAAGATTTCAAGGACTTATAGATAATGCTATACTTTATTCTGATTATAAGATGAATTCTTTAAAAAAGAATACTAATTTTAAGAGTGTAGAAGAAAAAACTGCATATATAAATGAAGTATTAAAAGAGATTAGTTTACTTGATGATGAAATTAGAATAGAAATAATGCTTAAAAAGCTTGCAAAAGATGCCGAAATAGGGTATAATACCTTGGAAAAAAGGTTTAGGAGTCTTAAACAAGTAAAACCACAACAAGTTATAATTATGGATAATAATAAACCTAAAGTTCATAAGGATAAATATCAAAAAGCAATAGAACAACTTATATATTCAATGCTTACAAATGAAGAAGTTATTTCAATGGTAGAAAACTCTAGACTTATATTTCCGCGTGATGCTGAAAGGTTTTTAGTTAATGAGATAATTTATTACTATAAGAAATATGGTAAGATAGAAATTGCTGATTTTTATACTTATGTTCAAGATAAAAAGGAAATAGTAGAAGTTCTTTCTAATATTTTAGCAAGTAATTATAGAGAGGGATTAAATTTAAAAGAGGTGCAGGAATATTTTGATGTTATTAGAGAAAATGCTCTAAAATTAGAAATCAAAAGACTCACAAAGAAGATGGAAGAAGAAGTTGATCCGATAGAACAAGCTAAAATAAGTGAAAGAATAAGAATGCTACGAATAGGAGAGTTATAAAAAATGGTTGGAGAGATTAAAACAATTGATGAAAGAAAAGCTAAGTTATTAGAAATAGGACAAAAACAAGGTAATATAACTTATGAACAACTTGCAGAAGAATTAAAAGGTCTAGAAATAGATAGTGATACTTTAGATGATTTATATAATTATTTTATTAATGAAGGTATTGAAATCGTATCTACAGATGATGATGGTATTCCAAGTGGTGAAGAGATTACTGAAGATGTTAAAGTTGAAGATTTAACGCTTTCTAAAGATATTAAAATAAATGATCCAGTTAGAATGTATTTAAAAGAGATTGGACGTATTAACTTACTTACAAGTGATGAAGAGTTTGAATATGCTTTACTTGCTGTTGATGGAGATGAAAATGCTAAAAGAATTTTAGCTGAATCTAATCTTCGTTTAGTTGTATCAATTGCTAAACGTTATGTAGGTCGTGGAATGTTATTTCTTGATTTGATTCAAGAAGGAAATATTGGACTTATGAAAGCTGTAGATAAGTTTGATCCAGAAAAAGGATATAAATTTTCTACTTATGCTACTTGGTGGATTAGACAAGCTATTACTCGTGCTATAGCAGATCAAGCTAGGACTATTCGTGTACCAGTTCATATGGTTGAAACAATTAATAAACTTGCACGTATTCAAAGACAGCTTACTCAAGAGTTAAATCGTGAACCAACAGATGAAGAACTTGCTAAAAAACTTAATATTACAGTTGATAAAGTTCGTGAAGTTTATAAAATTTCACAAGATCCAGTATCTCTTGAAACTCCAATAGGAGAAGAAGATGATTCTCATTTAGGAGATTTTGTACCAGATGAGAGAACTATGGGTCCTGAAGAATATGCAACTGTTGAGATGCTAAAAGAAGAATTAAGTTGTGTACTTTTAACACTTACTGATAGAGAAGCTAAAGTTTTGAGACTTCGTTTTGGTCTTGATGATGGACAATGTAGAACTCTTGAAGAAGTTGGACAAATTTTTGGCGTTACAAGAGAAAGAATACGTCAAATTGAAGCTAAAGCTTTACGCAAATTAAGACATCCATCACGTTCTCGTAAGTTAAAGGATTTCTTAACTGACTAATGAAGCTCGGTAGTAGACTAGAAAAAGTTGCTTCTTTTGTTCCTAAAGGTGCACGTGTACTTGATGTTGGATGTGACCATGCTAAACTTGATATTTATTTAGTTAAGAATAAACTTGTAAAAAAAGCAGTAGCATCCGATATTGCAGAAGGACCTTTAAAAGAAGCTAAAAAGAATATTAAAAGACACAAACTTACTTATGATATAGAAACAAGACTTGGTAGTGGACTTGATACTTATACAACTGATTTAGATACTGTTGTAGTAAGTGGACTTGGTGGTAAAACTATGATGGGTATATTTCGTTATAGTAGAAGACAATTAAAAACAATAAAGACTATTATTATTTCACCTAATAATTACCAAAGTGATATAAAACGTTGTCTTACAAAGTTAGGTTTTTATATAAAAGATGAATCTTTAGTTAAAGATGGGAAATATATTTATCAAGTAATAAAACTTGAAAAAGGACGTAAGTTTTATACTAAAAAAGATATGTTTTTTGGACCAGTTCTTTTAACTAAGAAGGATAAATTGTTTAATGAGTATTATCAAAGAGAATTAAAATCAAGAGAAATACTTATAGATATATTACCTAAAAACTATAGATTTAAAAAATATATTACTAAAAAAGAAATAAATATGATAAAAAAAGAACTAGTAAAATAAAAAAAGGTAATACTTGATTTTTATGTGTTGAGTACTGCCTCTTATACTATTTCTACAGCACTTTTCTACGAAAGTAGAGAGCGCTTTTTTTATATATTAGGAATTTGCTTTTCTAAAAAATTAAATAAAATAAAAACATAGTAAACACAAAAATCCAGCAA
>CANQUW010000071.1 GCA_947627145.1 uncultured Bacilli bacterium | reverse complement strand
TCTTGTCCTTTAATATTTTCATAATATTCTTCTTTAGTAATTTGTCTTTTTATTACTTCTCTTTCACCATTATTGTTAGTATCTATTTTTATTATCTTCTTATATGATTCTTCACCATCTTTAATAATTTTTCTATACATTACATCTTTATTATTATCTTTTATTATAGCTTGATTTATATTTAGTTTTACTATATCTTTTTCATTTAATTTATTAAAATCTATATCTTTTACTATATATTTATGTTGTTTTTGAATTGGATATGGTTTACCTAAAGCATTATATATTTCATATATTACATTATCTATTTTTTCTTTAAAAGTATCTTTATTACCTATTACTTTTAAATTATCATGTCCTATCCAAGCTGCTAAAGTTTTTTGATCTTTTATTATTGCTTCTTCTTTTGTTTCGGTTCTTGCCTGGTTATTCTCTAAAGTGTATATATCTTTTTCGCTTGCAGCAGCAGTTGTAAGATGAAGTACTAAATCATAGTTATTTAAAACATCTATTGCTTTCTTATCCTTATCATTTAATAATTCTCTATATATTTTTTTATTCTTTACATAAGCTTGTCCATCTAAGAGTCCTCTATCACAAACAATAATTGAAGGTTTATCTGTAGAAGTTGCTGCTTTATTTGCTAGAGCTTCTAGTTTCAATTGAAGGTCAATTACATATTCTTGGAATTCTTCTAATGATAATGGTGTATTACCAAATGGTCTTATACCACTATTAATTAGTATAGTTGCTGCTTCTGGTACAATATAGACATTATATCCTTTCTCTGTAAATTCTTTTTCAATTTCTTCGATGGCAGTTGTTTTTCCTGCACATGGTCCTCCTGTTAATACTACTTTTAAATTTTTCATAAATCCTTACCTCCTATATATTTTTTCTATTTTTTTATTTTTTAAATCTAATTTATGAATACTTGCATGATCTACATTATATAATTCTTTATCCACAGTAAGTGGTTCATTATTTAGATAATAATATAACATATTTATAAATCCTCTATGTGTCACAATTAAAGATTTATCTTTATTGTTAAAATAATCATTGTTTAATAAAGTTATAACTCTATCATATAAGTCTTTCATACTTTCTCCGGAAGATATTTTTTCATTTATATCTTTTGTATTTAGGTTGTCGAGTTCTTCTTTAGTAAGTGTTTTCTTATCTCTTCCAGTTAAAAGTCCTTTATCTAATTCTCTTAGATTCTTATCTGTTATTATTTCTTTATTTAATAATTCGTTTACAATCTCTGCACTTTGATATGCTCTTTTTATATCACTTGTATAAATTTTTTCTATTTCTAAATTATTAAATATATATAAAGCACTATCTTTAATTTGATTTATACCTGTTTTTGTTAAAGAAACATTACTATGTCCACCAATAAAGTTTTCATCATCTAACCCATGTCTTAGTAAATATATCATTTTAATCCTCCTTTTTTAATACATCTTTATATTTAATATGAATTCCTTTATTTCTGTATTTTGGATTATTTTTTCCCATAATATCACCTCACGATATATATTATAAGCGTATTTATGTACACTTGTCAAGTAAAAATTAAAAAAAATTAAGTTTTTTCTTAATTTTCTTTAAAATTCTCCCATTTCCAGTTATTTATATAGTCGATGTCTTTTCCATATTCTTTAATATAATTTTTATGATATATAAGCATATCATGACACCATTTGATAATTTCTTCTTTTTTATTTTCAAATTGTGGTAGTTCTTCTAGGGCAGATATTACTAAATTGAAACGATCTATTTTATTTTGAACTCTTATATCAAATGATGTGGTGATTGTTCCTTCTTCTATATAACCATGAACATGTAGATTTCTATTATGTCTTTTATAAGTTAGTTGATGAATTAATGATGGATAGCCATGGAAGTTAAAGATAATTGGTTTGTCTTTTGTGAAAATATCATCATATTCTTCATCAGTTAGTCCATGTGGATGATGGTCGTTTGATACTAATTTCATTAAGTCTACTACATTTACTACTCTAATTTTTATATCAGGTATTGTTTTTCTTAAGATATCTACTGCTCCAAGTGTTTCTAGGGTTGGAGTTTCTCCACAACAAGCCATTACTATATCAGGATTTCCATTATCGTTACTTGCAAAGTTCCATACTCCTACTCCTTTAGTGCAATGGATTTTAGCTTCATTTTTATCTAACCATTGAGGACGTGGGTGTTTACTTGCGATTACTACATTTATATAGTTCTTACTTTTTAGTACATGATCTACACAACTTAAAAGACAATTGGTATCAGGTGGTAGGTACATTCTTACAGTATCTGCTTTCTTTGTGACTAGATGATTTAGAAATCCTGGATCTTGATGAGTATAACCATTATGATCTTGTTGGAAAACGTGGGATACTAATAAGAAGTGCAGATGAAGTTTTTAACCATTTAGCATGTTGGCTTGCCATTGAATCAATTATTCTAACAAAGGCTTCATAACTATGAATTATTCCATGTCTTCCTGTTAGGATATATCCTTCAAGCATACCTTCACATAAGTGCTCGGAAAGATATGAATCCATTACTCTTCCATCTGCTTTTAAATATTCATCTGTTGGTAAAGTCATCATATCCCAAGTACGAGACTGGCTTTCAAATACATAGTTTAATCTATTAGATAATGCTTCATCTGGTCCAAAAATTCTAAAGTTTTTACTTTCTTTATTTAATTTAAATACATCTCTTAAATATTTTCCTAAATTAATAGTATCTTGTGAGATAATACTTCCTGGCTCTAGGAAATCTATAGTATAGTCTTGCCAATTAGGGGTAATTAATTCTTTTAATAGAAGCCCACCATTAGCGTGTTTATTTTCTCCCATACATAAATTTCTTGGTGGAACAATCCTTAATACTTGTTCTTTTGGTCTTCCTAGTTCATCAAATAGTTCTTCTGGATGATAACTTTTAAGCCATGACTCTAGAAGATTAATATTTTCAATATGATTATCATCTATTGTTAAAGGAATTTGATGAGAACGGAAACTTCCTTCCATAGGTTTTTTCTCTACTTCTTTTGGTCCAGTCCATCCTTTTGGTGTAGTTAATACTATTAATGGATAATTTACATTAATACCAGATTTTATTTTTCTAATATCTTCCATTACTTTTTCTAAAGTATAGACCATTACTTCATGTAGTTTTAGAGGATCACTTCCACTTACATGATATACTGTATAAGATAGTCCTTCAAAAAATTTATTGATTTCAATCTCACTCATTCTACCAAACACTGTAGGATTTGCTATTTTGTAACCATTTCTATGTAATATCGGAAGAACAATTCCATCATTTTTTCTATTTAAAAATTTATTTATATTCCAACTAGTTGCGAGAGGTCCTGTTTCTGCTTCTCCATCTCCTACTACACATGCCACTATAAGGTCTGGATTATCTAACGCCGCCCCTGCTGCGTGAGCAAGTGAATATCCTAACTCTCCTCCTTCATGAATTGAACCTGGTGTTTCTGGTGCAACATGAGATGATACTCCTCCTGGAAAACTAAATTGTTTAAATAGTTTTTTCATACCTAATTCATCTTGAGTTATATCCGGATAAAATTCTGTATAAGTTCCATCTAAGTAGTTGTTTGCAATCATTGCTTCTCCACCGTGTCCAGGTCCTGATATATACATCATATTAAGGTTATATTTTTTAATAAGTCTATTTAAATGAGTATAGATAAAATTTTGTCCAGGTGCTGTTCCCCAATGACCTACTACATTTGGTTTAATATCCCTTCTTGTAAGACGTCTTTTTAAAAGTGGATTATCAAGCAAGTATAATTGTCCAAGTGACAAGTAATTTACTGCTCGAAAATAGGCATCTATATCTAATATTTCTTCTTTAGTAAGCATGTTATCATCCCCTCTATTCTTATTAATTATATAATAATTTAGGGAAAGTCGCAATAACAACTTTTTATATTTAAAATAAAAAAAATATACTGCTTTTAATAGTATACTTTATTGGTACATTAATAGTACATTTTACTACACTATTAATTACCCTTATACTTGCTTTAAAATAACAACAGCCCCTAATGTAATGTTAGGCGTTAACTAAATGAAAGGTAACACCCAACACTCCACTATCAGATGTTTCCTTTTTTAATGTATTCAAATTTCTGTTGATATATACATATTATCATATAAGTTTACTTTTTGCAAGTTTTTTATTGACTTATTTTGTTAACTTGATGTATAATTAATTTAGGGGATATCTGATACGTTGGGCCCTCTGCCTTTCTATTATTTTGATGCTTATTACAACTTAGTAAATTACAATAGAAAGGAAGTGATGCTTATGGATAAGAGAAAAATTATAACTTTACATAAAAATATCAACGAGAATATCTTGTTACATAAACGTCTTAGAGAATTATCGTGGTTATTATTTATAGCTATGATAATCATTTTAGTATTAATACTAAAATAAGAAAAGCCTAACGTAATGTTAGGCAAAACCTTTTACGAAAGGCAACACCCAACAGACGAATATCGGATGTTTCCTTTTTTAATGTATTCAAATTTCTTTGATATATTCATATTATCATAAATGTTTACTTTTTGCAATAGTTTTATTTAATTTCTATTTCATCTTTTGTTTTATTATATGTAACATTTACTGTAGTATTAGGTTTTATTTCATTATTAATTATCTTTTTTGCAAGTATAGTTTCTAATGTTCTTGATACAAATCTTTTAAGTGGTCGTGCTCCAAAGAATTCATCATAACCATTATCTATAAAGTATTTACGAGAAGAATCATCTAGTTCTATTTTTATATTTACATCCTTTAGTCTTTCTTCTATTTCAGAAATTATTTTATCTAGTATTTCAGATAATACTTCTTTATCTAATTTTTTAAATACTATAATTTCATCTACTCTATTTAAAAATTCTGGTTTGAAGTAGTTTTTAAGTTCACTTTCGACTTTATCTTCTTCATGATTTAATATTAGTTCACTTCCTACATTAGATGTCATTATAATAATAGTATTTTTAAAGTCAACTGTACGACCATTAGAGTCTGTTATACGTCCATCATCTAATATTTGTAAAAGTAAGTTTAATACTTCTGGATGAGCTTTTTCTATTTCATCAAATAATACTATACTATAAGGATTACGTCTTACTGCTTCTGTTAGTTGTCCTCCTTCTTCATAACCAACATAACCTGGAGGAGATCC
>CANQUW010000070.1 GCA_947627145.1 uncultured Bacilli bacterium | reverse complement strand
AACAATAATGGTGAAAGAGAAGTAATAAAAAGACAAATTACTAAAGAAGAATATTATGAAAATATTAAAGGACAAGAAATAATTAAGAAAGATAGATTCTGTTTCGTTTATAAAGAACAATACTTTAGATTAGATATTTTTGAAGAAGGATTACAACTACTAGAAATAGAAGAAACTAACAAAACAAAAGAAATAGAAATACCAGAGTTTATAGAAGTAGAAAGAGAAGTAACAAGGGATATTAATTATCGAAATAGTAATATTGTAAAAAAAAATAAAATAGATAAATTAAAAAATATAAAAGAATTAATTTTAAAAGGACAACTTGATGAAATAATAAATGATTCTCTAAAAGTAAGTAATGATTTTGAAAAAGCATATGATGATATAATTAAATCTAA
Organism: uncultured Bacilli bacterium; assembly: GCA_947627145.1. Next base: position 4,885 of record CANQUW010000070.1, on the reverse strand, counting down.
AAATAAAATAAAAAATAAGACTAGATAAAAAAATCTAATCTTTTTTTCTAATAAATTATTTTACATATTGTATTTTATGTGGTATTATGAGTATGTAAGTAATGGTGGAGGTGTCAAGTTATGAGAAAAACTTTTGCAAATTATGACCATTGTATAACCAACTTTATTTGTACCATATCAAATTATTTTGGTATAAAGGAAGAACATGAAATATTAGAAAATTTAAATCGTAAACTAAAACAAAAAAAATATGAAAACATAGTAGTAATTAACGTACGTGGTATGGGTGCTAATACATTAAAAAGAAGTCTAGCTGATAATGCATTTTTAAGATGTAACAAAATTGATGAAATTAGTACTACTTTTCCATCGTCAACTACCTCATCAAACGTATCTTTAAGAACAGGATTAAATCCTATTGAACACGGTATTATTAATGAAAAAATTAATATTAAAAAACTAAAAAATATAGAAGATGAAACACTTGTAAATAAAATAAATAATTTAAAAGATAAAAATATTAAAGCTTATGATTTTGGAAAAGAACATGGTAAAAAGTATAAAGATTTAACTGATTTATTAGGAAAAATAAACAAAGTATTAGAAAAATCAAATAAAAAATACATATATGCTGATTATAGTGAATTAGAAAATATTATAGAAGAGTTTGGATGTAATAGTAAAGAAGCTATAAAAGAAATAAAAAATATAAATACTCAAATAGAGAAATTTACAAAAAAATTAAATGATACAGTAGTATTCGTAGTAGCAGATCATGGTTTCTTAGACTGTGAACCTTTATTACTACCACGTTATAAAGAAGTGTATAACATGTTAGCAAACACTACTTTAGATGAACCAAGATCATGTCATTTCTTTATAAGAGAAGGTAAAAGATTAGATTTTGAAGAAACTTTTATAAAATATTTTGGAAGAGACTTTATCTTACTTTCTAAGAATGAATGTAAATCAAAAGATATATTTGGATTAGGTACTGATCATTCTTTACTAGAAACTCCAATAGGAGATTATGTTGCTGTTGCTATAAGTGAAAAGTATTATACATTTGATGAAAATGATGAACAAAAATCTATGGATGCAGGTATTACAGAAGATGAAATATTTGTACCACTTATTATGATAGATAAAAAATAATAAATAAAAAGGGGTGTAATTATGAAAGAGGTAATTTATGAAACATTAATTGATTCTATAAAATTAATTCCTTTTTTATTTTTAGCATTCTTAATTATAGAATACATAGAACATAAAATATCAAATAAAAGTAAATCAAAAATAGAAAATACTAATAACAAATATGGACCTATAGTAGGTTCTATTTTAGGTGCTATACCACAGTGTGGATTTGCATCATGTGCAAGTAACCTATATGCAACAAGAATAATAACACTAGGAACATTAATTTCAATATATTTATCAACATCTGATGAAATGATACCAATATTAATATCAGAAAAAGTAGATATATCACTAATAGTATCAATTGTTTTATTAAAAATAGTTATAGGAATGTTCTTTGGTATTATAATAGATGCAATTTTACATAGAAAAAATAAAATAACTAAAAAACAAATTGAACACTTCTGTCATGATGAACATTGTCATTGTGAAAAAGAGAATATATTTATATCAGCATTAAAACATACTATAAATATAATAATATTTATTTTTATAATAACATTTCTATTAAATACAGTAATATATTTATTTGGTGAAAATAATATAGCGAAATTCTTCTTAAAAAACAGTATATTCTCACCATTTATATCATCGCTTGTTGGACTTTTCCCAAATTGTGCATCAAGTGTAATGCTTACAGAACTTTATATGAATGGTCTTATAACGTTTCCATCTCTATTATCAGGACTTTTAACAGGAAGTGGAGTTGCTATACTTATACTATTTAAAACAAACAAAAATATAAAAGAAAACATAACTATACTTATACTTCTATATTTAATAGGTTCATCCGTTGGAGTAATAGCAGAATTAGTAAATTTATTTTAAAAAAGAAAACATTTCACAAAATTGAAGTGTTTTTTTTCATGAATTTATCATATTATATAAAAAATAATTAACAAAACTAAATTTTTGTGTTATAATATGAACTAATTTGTGACGTTAAGAAAAAAGAGGGTGGATATTATGAGTAAAAAGAAGAAAAAAATCAAAAAAAATATAAAAAACAAAAACAAAAAGAAAAAACAAAAAATATCTATAATAAAAAGTTCTGATAAAAATATTATAAAAAAAGCAGAAAAAAAAGAACTAATTGATCCTATAATTATAAAATATTCATCATCTGATAAAAATACTTTAAAGAAGACAAAAACATTAAAATATTATATGAGATATCAGACATTTAAAATAAAACCTAAAAATAAAAATATTATTATACAACAAGATGAAATAGAAGATAATAAAGGTTGGTTAATACTTTGTTACATTTGTGCACCTTATGTGTTGCTAATGAAAAGAGATTCTAAATATATAAACTATCATATTAAAAGAGGAATGAACTTATTTTATATAGAAATATTATTACTAGCATTATATTATTTTACTAAATATAATATAAAAACACCTACATCTTGTGATAACTTTGCACACTATACTTTAGGTACAACTTGTACAGCTTCACCATGGTGGATAACATTCATATGGGGAATACTTACTTTAATATTAGTTTTTGTAATCATAGGATTAATAAAAAATGCTTTAGAAGATAATAAAATTTCCGAAAACATAACCAATTAAAATTATAATATTGACATTTTGTTAATATTATAATATATTATTAATGAAAAGAAATACCTATCGATTCAGTCGTAGTATTTGAACTGTGAACTGATTTTAGGTATTTCTTTTTATTTTTGTTATATCGTAAAACATTCTTTTGTTTTTATTTTTTGCAATATTAATTAAACCAGTATAAATGTAATTACCAACTTTAAATTTAGTTTCATAATATTCCCATCCATCTTTAGCAAAACTATGCCTTCCATCATCATTTTTTGAATATTTATATTTTGCTATTTTTAATAAATTATCTAGTTCTGTTGATGCTTTCATTTTTGATGAAATATTTACTTTTACTTTCGAATAAGTATATTCATTGGCACTTTTTCTTGTTACTAATACATGATTTTTTTCCACCATTAATTCTTTACCTTTAAAGTTATCTAATATATATTTTTTAGCAATTTTTATTTGCTCCTTTTTAGTTTTACCTATAAACAAATCTTGATCAGTATCTATTTCTACATATTTTTCTTTATCTAATACTTTAATTGACATTATAAACCTCCTGAATTTATGTGTATTTTTATCTTTCAATTATATTATAATAAGTAAATAAAAAAGTTACGTTGCAAATTTCAAAACAAATTTATGTAGAAATTAATTAAAAAGTTTATAAGTACTAGATAGTATTCTATTTTTTTGGTATAATTTTATAAGAAAAGTGGTGATTATATGATTTATTTAGATTATTCAGCAACAACTCCTGTAAATGATGAAGTATTAGACAGTTTTGTAAAAACAACTAAAGAGTTTATAGGAAATCCTAACTCTCATCACTATTTAGGAGTAAAGTCAAAAGAATTAATAGATGCTGCAACTAAACAAATTGCAGATATCTTAGGAGTTTTACCAAGTGAGATAATTTATACAAGTGGTGCAAGTGAATCTAACAATACTGTAATTAAAGGAATATGTACTCATTATAAAAATAGAGGACATCATATTATAACTTCCAAATTAGAGCATTCATCCATCATCGCACCAATTTCTTACTTACAAAATAATGGTTATGATGTAGACTTTGTAGAAATAGATAATGAAGGAAGAGTTGACCTTAATAACTTAAAAAGTTTAATAAGAGATGATACAGTTTTAGTATCAATCGCAAGTGTTAATAGTGAAGTAGGAGTAATGCAAGATATAAATGCTATCGCAGATATTGTTCATAGTAGTAATAATAAAACATTCTTTCATTCAGACATCACTCAAAGTCTTGGTAAAATGCCAGTTAATTTAGATAATATAGATCTTGCAAGTTTTTCTGCCCAGAAATTTTATGGAATAAAGGGAATAGGTGGACTTGTTAAAAAAGAAAAGATAATAATTGATCCATTAATACATGGTGGTAAGTCAACTACAGTATTTAGAAGTGGAACTCCAGCACCAGCCTTAATAGTATCAATGGCAAAAGCTCTAAGACTTGCAAATGATTCCTTGAGTGGTAATATAAAACATGTAACAGAATTATCAAACAAATTAAAAGAAGAATTAAAACAAATTGATGGAGTACATATAAATAGTAGCAAATACTCTATACCTCATATAGTAAATATAAGTATAGATAATATAAAACCAGAAACTATGCTTCATGCTTTAGAAGAAAAAGATATTTTTATATCAACTCAAACAGCATGTGCAACAAGTGTCTCTTCACCATCCCTTTCAGTTCTTGCCATAACAAAAGATGAAAATCGTGCACTTCATAGTATTCGTATAAGTATCTCACACTTAACAACGGAAGAAGAAATCGATACATTCATAAGTGTTTTAAAAGAAGAGATAAAAAAACTAGGAGCATTATATGAGACTAATTAAAATAAATGCTATATGGTGTAGTGCATGTCTTGTTATGAACAAAAGAATTGAAAAACTACAAAAAGAAAAAAATATAGAAGTAATAAATATAGATTATGACCTAGATAACGAAGAAGCTTTAAGTTATAATCCAGGTAATATTTTACCAGTTTTAATATTTACAGATGATGATAATAACGAATTAAAAAGATTAACAGGAGAAATAGAATATAAAGAATTATTAGAAGTAACAGATAAGTTAGGTGAT
>CANQUW010000069.1 GCA_947627145.1 uncultured Bacilli bacterium | reverse complement strand
TAGAGAAAGCCTTAAACTTTACTTTAATTAGTGAAGGATGGTTAAGAAATGAAAATACATATGGAGATTCTGTTACAATAAGAGTTAGACTTCATGATTTAATTATTGGTTCAAATGCTAAATTCTTTGATGTGCCAGATTATATGACTCTAGAGCAGTATCTTTCATCTCTATTAATTACAAATGGAGAAAAATACCAAATAGTAAATATTAACTTAGATGATGTAGATGATGATTTTGCAAAAGTTATAACAAAAATATACTCACGTTTAGTATTTGAATTTGCAAAAGCCCTAAAAGATAGAGGAAGCATTCCTTTCCATATAATTGTAGAAGAAGCTCACCGTTACATTCAAAACGATACAGACCGTTTCTTAATTGGTTATAATATCTTTGAACGTATCGCAAAAGAGGGACGTAAATATGGTGTATTACTTGGTTTGATTTCACAAAGACCAGTTGAACTTTCAGATACAGTTATTTCACAATGTTCAAATTTCTTAATATTTAAGATGAACCACCCAGTAGACGTTGAATACATTAAAAAGATGGTTCCAAATATTAGTGATGAAATTGTGGAAAAACAAAAGAGTTTGCAATCAGGAACTTGTCTAGGTTTCGGTATGGCATTTAAAATTCCATTAATTATCAAACTAAAAATGCCAGATCCAGCACCTAAGAGTGGAAACTGTGATGTTGTTGAAATTTGGGATGGAGGAAATAATCAAAGTGCTACACAACAGCCTACATCTACACCAAGACCCATCAAAGCACCTGACACTCTTCCAAAACAAGAATTTAAGGGTGTTGATGAATCAGATTATAATCCGACTTACTTTACAACAACAGTTGAAGCAACAGCTCCTGACTCTAAAGTTGGTGGATATGATTCAACCGCACCAATCAAAGAACCAACGATACCTCGTCCACAACCAGTTAAACCATTAATAGACGAAGTACCTGTTAGTCAAGAGGAAAGTAATTAAGGAGGACAAAATAAGTCCTCTTTTCTACTTGTTTTACAAGTAGAAATTTGTTATAATATGAAAGAAGCAAATGGGTGAAGACTATGAATATAAAATAAAAACAGTAGAAAATATGTAAAAGTGGTGATAATATGAAAAAGATATATGTAAATGAATTGGAAAATTATTTAGATAAAGAAATTACATTCAGTGGCTTCATTGATGTAGTAAGAGATAAAAAATGGGTTCAATTTATAATTTTAAGAGACTCAACAGGAAAAGTACAAGCAACTGTTGAAAAGTCAGATGAAAATAACAAAGAAATGGTAGAACTAGTATCAACTCTTACTCGTGATTCTGTTGTAAAGATAGAAGGAAAATTAATTAAAAATGATGCAGTAAAACTAGGTGGAATGGAAATTATACCAAATAAAATAGAAGTATTATCAGAAGCAGAAGAATTACCATTTGATTATAATAATCTAGATGGTGTAAATATTGATACTAGACTTGATTATAGATGGTTAGATTTAAGAAATGAAAAAAATATGTTAGCACGTCAAATAGAGTCATGTATGGTAGAAGCTATGAGAGAGTATCTATATAAAGAAAACTTTACAGAAATCCACACACCAAAACTAATATCAACAGCATCAGAATCAGGTTCCTCTGTATTTAAAGTAGAATACTTTGATAGAGATGCTTTTCTTGCACAAAGTCCACAATTTTATAAACAGATGGCTATGGCTTCCGGAATGTCTAAAGTTTTTGAAGTAGCACCAGCTTTCAGAGCAGAAAATTCAAATACTTCAAGACATGCAACAGAATTTACTTCTTTCGATTTGGAAATGTCTTATATAGATTCTTACGAAGATATAATGGCTCTAGAAGAAGACTTACTAATCGCAGGACTTACTAAAATAAAGGAAAAATATGGAGAAAAAATAAAAGAGGTATTTGACCGTGAAGTGATAATACCTAAAAAACCTTTCCCAAGAATAAAACTTGAAGATTTATATAAAGAACTTAATAATAGATATGGACTAGAAATACCAAAAGAAGATGTAGGAGACATGAATGCCGAAGCAGAAAAGCTAACATCTAAATATGCTATGGAAGAATATAATAGTGAATTCATATTTGTAACAGACTATTCCAAAGCAAAACGTCCATTCTATCATATGAGAAAAGATGACACACCACAAGGTTATGATCTTATATGGAGAGGTGCAGAAATTACAACTGGTTCCCAAAGAGAACATAGATATAATGAACTTGTTAAAAATGCTAAGGAAAAAGGATTGGATAAAGATGTAGAATTCTACTTACAATTCTTTAAATATGGATGTCCTCCACATGGTGGATTTGCTATTGGAGTAGATAGAATTACTATGTTATTATTAAGTCTTACTATAAAAGAAACACAATTCTTATTTAGAGGACCATCTCGCTTAGACCCATAGGAAAAAAATGCCAAAAAATGTAAAATTCTAGAAATTTTCTAGAATTTTTCCTTTTATTTATAAAATAATGTTATAATCATAATAAGGAAGTGGATTTACTATGGAGAGAAATATCGAAATATTAAAAAGTAACGGAGTAGATGTTGACAAAAGCCTAGAGCTTTTTGGTGATATAGCAACTTATAACGATACAATAGGAGAATTAATTAATGCAATAGATAAAAAAATACCAGAACTAGAAAATTACATAAAAACTGGTGATATGGTTAACTACGCTATTATTGTGCATTCTCTAAAAAGTGATGCTAGATACTAAAAAGTAAAGAAAATAATTTAAGCTATATAAATATGCATTTCGAAGAACTAAAAAATAAAGCTCTAGAAGCACGTTCTATAGTAAAAAAATATTTAGAAGATACTGAAGTTCAACAAGCACCTGAATTAAAACCAGAAGAACCTACAGAACAAGAAGAAAAATTAAATGAAAAAACTTTCCTTGTTGCAGATGACTCTACTATTGTAAGAAGTTTTATAAAAAAAGCTTTTCAAGGAAAACCAGTTAAAGTAGTAGAAGATGGAAAAGAAGTAATAAATTTAATAAAAACAAACGAAGATATGGTAACAGGTATGTTATTAGATTTAAACATGCCAAATGTTGATGGCTTTGAAGTTTTAGATTTCCTAAAAAACAATAATTTATTTGCCAAAATCCCTGTATCTATAATAACAGGAGAAAATGGTAAAGAAACAATAGATAAAGCTTATAAATATAGAATAGTAGATATTCTAACCAAACCATTTAGTGAAAATGATTTAAAAAGAGTAGTTGAAAAAACAATAAATATAATTAATTGGAATTAAGCACCTCTGCGTGCTTTTTTAAATATTAAAAAAGATATGTAATAGGTTTACACTTTATTGGAAATAATATGAGTAAGTATTAAACTTTTATGATATTCTAAAGATAAGGAAGTGTTATTATGTTTGAACAATTACAAAAATTTGATGAAATACAAGAAGAAAAAAAGAAGAAAAAGAAAAAAAGAAAGAAAATTACAATCATAACAATGATTATAATATTATTAGTAATAGGAATTATAGGATTATTCTTATATTTTAATATGGAAAAACCAACTAAAAAGAAAAAAGAAAAAGAAATAAAGATAGTAGATATGAATAGTAATAAAAGACCTATTGCTGTAATGATTGATAACAATGTTGGAAATAATAATCATGCAGGATTAGAAGATGCCTATATAACTTATGAAGCTATTGTAGAAGGTGGACTTACAAGAATTATGGCTGTATATAAAGATCGTGATGTAGACTTAATAGGTCCAGTACGTTCATCTCGTCACTATTTTTTAGATTATGCTTTAGAAAATGATGCTATATATGCACATTTTGGATGGAGTACTTTTGCCGAAAATGACATTAAAAAATTTGGAGTTGATAACCTTAATGGTATGACTAATGCCGAGAATGTATATAAAAGAGATAAAAATATAGCATCTCCTCACAATGTTTTTACATCAACTGATAGTTTGTATCAAGGAGCAGAAGATAATGATTACGATACTACAAGTTATGATTGGCTTTTATTAAACTACAGTGCAGATCCTATAAACCTTAACAAAAAGAAAACAAAAGGCGATGATGCCGAAGAAGTAGATGAAGAAGATGATGCAGTAGTAGCAAACGAAATAACAATACCTTATTCTAATAGAGAAACAAGAAGTTATACTTATGATTCTGAGAAAAAAGTATATTTAAGATTTATGAACAATGAACCACATATTGATAAAACAACAAAAAAACAATTAGAATACAAAAATATCATAATAGAATATGTTGATAACTATAACTTAGATGACTATGGAAGACAAGAATTAAAAACAGCAGGAGAAGGAGAGGGATACTTTATTACAAATGGTTATGCTAAAAAAATCAGATGGACAAAACCTTCACGTAGTGATAAAATAAATTATACATACGAAGATGGCAGCATTGTAGAAGTAAATGATGGAAATACTTTTATTCAAATACAGCCATCAACATTTGAAACTACCATCGAATAACTAATAGGAAAGAGGTAAACAAATATATGGAAATAGGAATTTTAGGTACAGGGGCTTATGGTGTAGCATTGTCAACAGTTATGGCTAATAATCATCACAAAGTTACAATGTGGACAAAGTTTGTTGATGAAAAAAAGTATTTAGAAGAAAAAAGAGAAGCCAAAACTCTACCTGGAGTAAAAATAGATGATGATGTAGAAATAACAACAGATGTAAAAAGATGTGTTCAAGACAAGGATATAGTATTTATAGTAATCCCAGCAGCTTTTGTAGATGAAACTTGCCATCTTATAAAAGATTTAGTAGACGAAAACACTAATTTTTGTATTGCAAGTAAAGGAATAGAACAAGAAACAGGACTTTTCTTAAGTGAAATAATAAAAAAACACATTGATACAAACCACATAGCGGTAATTTCAGGACCAACATTTGCAGTAGATATCGCAAGTAAAAATCCATGTGCTCTAACACTAGCATCTCATTCAACAGAAACATCAGACAGAGTAAAAAGAGCTTTAAAAAATAATTATTTAAAACTACGTACAACAGAAGACGTTATCGGAGTAGAAACTTGTGGTGCAATAAAAAATGTTATCGCTATCGCATCAGGAATTATTAGTGGACTAGGTGCTAATGACTCAACACGTGCTATGTTAATAACAGAAGCACTACATGATATGAAAACAATTATAGATGTATTTGATGGAGATCCAAAAACAGTTCTAAGTTATGCAGGATTTGGAGACTTACTATTAACATGTACAAGTATAAAAAGTAGAAACTTCTCTTATGGAGAATTAATTGGTAAAAATAAAACTAAAGAAATGGAAGAATATTTAAAAGA
>CANQUW010000068.1 GCA_947627145.1 uncultured Bacilli bacterium | reverse complement strand
TAAGAAGTAGTTATAAAGGTAAAAGTTATTCTAATATAGAACTAGATTTAGAAAACAAAGAAATAAAACTACCTAAAATAGGTAAAGTAAAAATAAAAGGTTATAGAAATTTAAAAGAGTTTAATGGTAAAATATTTAATGCAACTATAAAAAGAGAAGGATATAAATATTATGTATGTTTATCAGTGGAAGAAGAAATAGAAGAAAAACCTTTTTGTTTAAGATATCCAATTGGAATAGATTTAGGAGTAAAAAACATAGTAGTAACAAGTGATGGGTATAAATATAAATTAGAAGAAAAAATAAAAAGACAAGAGAAAAGAATAAATGGATTACAAAGAGGACTTTCAAGATGTAAAAGATGTAGTAGGAATAGTTATAAAATAAAAATGAAGATAAAAAGAGCATATCAAAAGATAAGAAACATGAGAAAAAATTTAATACATGAAGTTACCACAAAAATAGTAAAAGAAAACGATTTAATAGCAGTAGAGACATTAAAAGTAAAAGACATGATATCAAAAAAAGAGAATAAAAAGAATCACTTATCAAAATATATAAGTAATTCCTCGTTTAACGAAATAATAAGACAGATAGAATATAAATGTAAATGGAATAATAAAAAGTTAATAAAAGTAAATACATATTTTCCAAGCAGTAAGAAATGTAGTAGATGTGGGAAAATAAATAAAGAGATAAGTGATTTAAGTATAAGAAAATGGGAATGTCCAAATTGTGGTAATAAAAATGATAGAGATATAAATGCGAGTATAAATATATTAGAAGAAGGTATAAAAATATATTACAACAAATTATTAGAAAACTAGAGTAAGAATAATTAAAAATAGAAAGTACGGTAGCGACTGCCGGATGCTGGTCTATGGAAAGAGAAATCTTGATGAAATAGAAAATGAAAATCGTGAGATTTTCGAGATTAATTATAAAAACTTTAGTTTTAATAATTAATCCTTTGTTCTTATTAATATTATATATACTGTAAATTTTACAAACTAGTTAAATAATATGATGTTTCTAGATGCTTTTTTAAAATTATTTTGTTATAATTGTGATAATAGAGGAGTAGAGATATGAATATTAGAAAAATATTAGTAGTAATTATAATTTTTACATTATGTATGTGTATTACTGGGTGTAGTTTATCTAGTGCTTGGAATGAAATAAAATCCGAAGTACATCATACTGTTGATAATGCTGATTTTAAACAATAGACATTCTATTGTTTTTTTTCTTTTTAAAAAATGGTATAATCATAGGAGTGAGGGATAAATATGAAGTTAATAATAGAAGATTTATGTAAAAGTTATAAAGATAATGTAGTATTTAAAGATGTGAACTTTACCTTTGATAGTGGTAAAATTTATGGTTTAATTGGAAGAAATGGTGCTGGTAAAACTACACTATTTAACTCTATTAATAAAGATATAGATATTGATAAGGGTAAAGTATTACTTGATAAGGAATTTTTAAGAAATATTGATACTAGTGATATTGGTTATGTTGTATCAGAATCTTCAGTACCAGAATTTTTAACTGGAAAAGAGTTTCTTACTTTCTTTTTAGAAATTAATAAAAATAAAATAAAAGATATGAAAAGTATAGATTATTATTTTGATTTAGTTGATATAAAAAAAGAAGATCAAGATAAACTTTTAAAAGAATATTCTAGTGGTATGAAAAATAAGATACAGATGCTTATAGAAATTATTTTACTTCCAGATGTATTACTTTTAGATGAACCTTTAACATCTTTAGATGTAGTAGTACAAGATGATATGAAGAAATTACTTAAAAAAATAAAAAATGAACGTATTATAATATTTTCAACTCATATATTAGAACTCGCTATGGACTTATGTGATGAAATAGTTATTATAAATAATAAAAAACTTGAAAAAATAGAGAAGAAAGACTTGGATACTCGTAAATATAAAGATAAAATTATTAAATGTTTAAAGGATTCTAAAAATGATTAGAGAAGAAAGAATAGCACATAAGTTTTTAAATACTTATAATATTAATGTTTTATTATATAGATTATCTAAAATTCCTTTATTGGGTAAAATGATTAGTAGAGATATATATGCATCTACTCTAGATAAGAAAGTATTTTCTATAATTATAAATATATATACATTTATTAGGAATATTATTTTTAAATTATTATATTATTCAATTATATATTTTAGTGTTTTATATTTATTCAAAGATAATGTTAGTAGTAGCTTTATACATGTACTTATTATTCTTACAATACTGGGAATATTTATTAATACTAATTTATTTGTACCTGGTAAAAAGAATTATTATTTTATTAATCTATTTAAAATAGATTCTTATAAATATACTTTTAATACTTTAGTATCTACTATATTTACTTCATTTATATTAAATGGTATATGCTTATTCATATTTAGTAATATATTAGGATTTTCATATATTTATATAATACTTATCTCTATTATTACTAGTCTTTCTAGACTTTTAAGTGAAGTTTTTGGACTTTTATATTATAAATATTTTGGTAATATTTTAATAAATAATTATATACATTATTTTACTTTGATTTTTATATTTTTGGGTCTTTCTTATGTTTTACCTTATTTTAATATAACTATTAATTTTAATATAATAATAGTTATTATGGGGTTAATTATTATATTTAGTATTTTATCTATAAATTATTTAAGAAGAGTTAAGGACTTTAAATTAATTTATAAAAGACTTAATACTAAATCAGTTTTGGCTAGTGATGAGAAAAATTCTATTGCGTCTATCTACGAAGTTGATAAGAAAGATTATAAAATAGATGATAAAAAACTTGAAGGTAAGAGTGGTTATGATTTATTTAATACTATATTTTTCTTAAGACATAAGAAGATACTTATGAGGTCAGCAGTTAATTATTCTATAGTGATATTTGTTGTTGCTGTTGGAGTAATAGGGTATTTGTGGTTTAGACCTGTATACAAAGAATTTACTTATAACTTTATTATTAATAATTTTACTTGGACTTTATTTATAATGTATTTTTTAAATAGAGGATCTATTGTATGTGGTGCGATGTTTTATAATTGTGATAGAAGTATGCTTAAATATAATTTTTATAGAGAAGAGAGTGTTATACTTAATAATTTTAAAACTAGAGTAAAGACTGTTACAAAAGTTAATCTTTTACCAGCAATTGTTTTTTCTATTTCTCTTATTTTAATACTATTATTTACTAAAGGAAATCTATTGTTACTCGAATACATTCTTATATTTATCTCAATACTTATTATGAGTATACTTTTCTCTATACATTATTTAGTAATATATTATTTATTACAACCATATGATGAAGATATGCATATGAAAAGTTTTTCTTATACTATAGTAAGTTTTATAACTTATTACATATGTTATTTATGTACGAGATATACATTCTCCATTATGAGGTTTTCTATGATGGTTGTGATAATATCATTAGTATATTTAGTAGTTGCTTTATTACTTGTAAAGAAAAAAGCTGTATTTACTTTTCGTTTGAAGTAAATATAGCTTCTTTTATTTCTTTAAATACTTTACCTAGAGAATCATGAATACATAGGGTTGCAGTATTATCTGCTGGAGTTTTATCTTTATTTATAATTATTAGATTACGTCCTCTAAAAAATTGTATGAAACTTGCGGCAGGATATACTAAGAGTGATGTACCAGCAACTATTAGAGTATCAGCATTTTCTATAGAGTCGATTGCTTTGTTTACTGTATTATTATCAAGTCCTTCTTCGTATAAGACTACATCAGGTTTGATAATACCACCACAACTACATTTAGGAATGCCTGTAGTATTAAATACTTTTGAAGCATTATAAAACTTATGACAATTCATACAATAATTTCTTTTAACGGAGCCATGTAATTCTAAAACATTCTTACTTAAAGCATCTTCATGAAATCCATCTATATTTTGAGTGATTATAGCTTTTAGTTTTCCTAAGTTTTCTAAATCAGTTAAAGTATAATGTGCTATATTAGGTTTGTAATTTGTTGGATTCATTTTATCGCGATAAAATTTATAAAACTCTTCTGTGTTATTCATAAAGAAAGTATGACTTAGTATTTCTTCAGGAGGGTATTTGTATTTTTCGTTGTAAAGACCATCTTTACTTCTAAAATCCTTAAGTCCACTTTCAGTAGATACACCAGCACCTCCAAAAAATACAATGTTATCTGAGTTCTTAATTATTTCTATTAATTTTTCTATATCTTCCATAATACACCTCTAATTATATTATAAAACTATAAGCTAAGAAAGTAAAACAAATATATGAATTGTAGTAATTTTTTCTTTGATTTATCATATAATATAGTGCAGGGGTTTTGGTTTATACGTCATAAAAATTGACAATTGAGAACATTTATGGTAAAATAAAGACATCGGTTTTGAGGAATAGGACCGATTTAGAGGTGAAATTATGAAAAAACCAAAACTCATTAGTATTGTATTATCAATGCTTGGTGTAGGGATGATTGCTATGGCAATCGTGGTTCAGAATAATGTAGAATACAAAAGTGAAAAAGTAAAAGTCGATACTAAACAAGTTGATGTTAAAGAGATTGCTACTGCTTCACGTCAAGAAAAAGTAGAAGAAAAAGAAAAACGTGAAAATCCTACAGTTATTTTACCAACTGGTGAAGAGGTTCCGGCTGCAAAAGATGAAAACGGAAAAGTTATCGAACCTTTACAACCTGAGAGAGTAGAAGTATATGAAGGTATGACAATTGAAGAGTTAAGTGCTAAACTTGATCGTAATTTAGCTGACTTACTTGCAGGTAAAGGTAATTTAATTGCAACAACTGCACTTGCACGTGGAGTTGACCCTTATGTTGCTGTTGCGATAATGTTACTTGAAACTGGTTGTGGTCATGGTAGATGTAGTTCTTTAGTTAGAAGTTGTAATAATGTAGGTGGTCAAAAAGGTTATCCTTCTTGTAGTGGTGCTTGGAAAGGTTATCCAACACTTGATGAAGGTATCGTTGGATTTATTGATAATTTATATAATAATTATTATGCACGTGGTCTTACTACAGTTGAGACTATAGGTCCACGATATGCTGAAAGTAGAGAATGGCCTATGAAGGTTAATAGATATGTAGCATCAATTAGAGCAAGTTAATTTTGAAGTTCTAACAATAGTTAGAGCTTTTTGTATATATTTGTAAAACTACTTGCATATACTATAAATAACAACAGGTTGTATTTGACAAAATCATAAAAATATGTTATAATTTAGTACGTAATTGATGGCACACTATTCTAGTCAATTACTTTATTATGAAGACGGGGATAAACTACCGTTAAAGAGCATATCTGTGAAACTTTTGG
>CANQUW010000067.1 GCA_947627145.1 uncultured Bacilli bacterium | reverse complement strand
TTCTTTTTCTTTTTCTAAATCTTCTAACATAGTTTTGGTATCAAGTTCTGCGATTATAAATTTTATTTCTTTTTTATCAAAGTTATTATATAAATCTTGGAAATATTCTAAATTATGATTAGCAAAATTTTTTCTTTCACATGTTGCATCTAGTATTTCTTTTAGAAGATTTAATTCTTCATATTTAGCATCTCTTACTATTATTTTATTTTTTATTCCTTTATTAATATTTCTTCTTGTAAAAGATCTCATACCTTTCAAAAGTTCTTCTTCTGTTTTATCTAAATCAAGTACAAAACTCCAAGTAACTTGATCTGGGTCTTTAGCCTTTTTAAAACCTAGACTTTCTAAATTTTTGATACCTTCTGTGTTATCTATTCCACCTTCTACTATATCTCCATTAATATCTCTTTGTTTAGTTATATAATAAGGATCTATTTTTAATAGATAACCCTTTTTTTCTTTTATAAATTTCTTTAATTCTTCTACAAAAAATTTTAAAGTTTTTTTATCTTTATAATCTACTAGTAATCCACGTGGAGCATAAAATTCTTTTACTCCAAAATGAGTTTTTTTAGCAGATATAAAACTTCCCGCAATTATTTTGTTGTTTTCTTCTACTCCCACATAATAAATATCATAACCTGATTTCTTTCTCATATGCGCAATGGCAGGAGTTTGTAAGAAGTTTTTTAGTGGATGTTCTTCCAAAAATTTAGTATATTCTTTTTCTGTTAATTCTCTAAATTTCATTTTACTTTCTCCTTTATCCAAGTATATAAATATTATAGCATATTTTTTTAAAACTTAATAATATATTATCATAGCTGAAAAACAATATATCTGTTCTTCTCCGAATACACATGCACTTACTTGATATTTAATATCTAATATTTCTTTATCTGTTTCTTCTAAAAACTCATTAATTTTTTCTTGTAATTCTTCTTCATTTTCTTCATCAAATATTTTTACTTTCATATATATTCACCTAAATATATTATAAAATATTTTTTCCACAGAAATTGTTGAAAATAGTTTTATTAATAATAAAAGAAAACCAAAACATAAATTAATTTGTTTTGGTTTTTATTTTATTTTACAACAATATTTACTATCTTACCTTTGATAACAATTACTTTTACTATTTCTTTTCCTTCAATATGACGTATTACATTTTCTTCTTTCATTGCTTTATCTTTAATTGTTTCTTCATCGTCATTTATATTTATTGTAATTGTACCTCTTACTTTTCCATTTACTTGAACTGCGATATCTTTTGTAGTATCAATTGTTTTTTCTTCATCATAAGTTGGCCATTCTCCTTCACATATAGGAGAGTATCCTAACTCTTCGTTTAACTCTTCTGTAAAATGTGGGGCGATTGGATTTAATAAAGTAAGTAATAATTTATAATCAGCTTTTGTTATTTCTTTTTGTTCATCATAGTTATTTACTAAAATCATTAAAGAAGAAACTGCTGTGTTATAAGACATTGTTTGTAAATCGTTTTCTACTTTTTTTATTGTTTTATGAATAATATTTTCAAGAGATGGAGTATACTCTTCTTTATCTACCACTTTATCTTTCATACGAATAATTTTATCTATGAAACGTTTACATCCTCTTAGAGAATCAGTAGACCAACTTGCATCTTGTTGATAGTCACCTATAAACATTTCATATATTCTTAAAGCATCTGCGCCAAATTCATTTACTACATCATCTGGATTTACTACATTACCTTTTGATTTACTCATCTTTTCTCCATTAGAGCCTAAAATCATACCATGACTTACTCTTGTCCAAATCATTTCTTTTTTAGGAACAAGTCCAATGTTGTATAAGAATTGTACCCAGAATCTTGCATATAATAAGTGTCTTGCAGTATGTTCCATTCCACCATTATACCAGTCAACTCTATTCCAATATTTCATAGCATCCATTGAAACAAATTCTTTATCATTGTGTGGGTCCATAAATCTTAAGAAATACCAAGATGAACCTGCCCAGTTAGGCATAGTATCTGTTTCACGTTTTGCATCTCCTCCACATTTTGGACATTTACAATTTACCCAATCTGTGATGTTCGCAAGTGGACTTTCTCCATTTTCTGTTGGTTCATATTCCGCAACATCTGGAAGTAAAAGTGGTAAATCTTTTTCATCCATTGGAACCCATCCACATTTTGGACAATCTATCATTGGAATTGGTTCTCCCCAGAATCTTTGTCTTGAGAAAATCCAATCTCTCATTTTATAGTTATTTACTTTTCTACCTATTCCTTCTTTTTCTAGTTTTTCTGTAATTTTTTCTTTTGCTTCTTCTACTGTAAGACCAGTAAACTCTTCACTATTTATTAATTTACATCCTTTACCTAAGTAATCTTGTTTTTCAAAGGCACTACTTTCTGTTTCTCTTCCATCTATTACTTGAAGCATTGGAATATTATGAGCTTTTGCATATTCGAAGTCTCTTTGGTCATGACTTGGAACTGCCATTACAGCACCTGTTCCATAATCTCCTAAAACAAAATCTCCTAAATAGATAGGAACTTCTTTTCCATTAACAGGATTTATTGCAGTAATTCCTTCTACTAAGCATCCAGTTTTACCTTTATTAAGTTCTGTTCTATCCATGTTAGATTTCTTTTTAGTTTCTTCGATATAGGCATTAACTTCATCTTTGTTTTTAATTCTTGGCATTAATTCTTGTATTAATTTTCCATCTGGTGCGATTACAAAGAAAGTAATACCATAAATTGTTTCAATACAAGTTGTAAAGATTGAGAATTTTCCTCCACCTTTTATTTCTATATCTACTTCTACTCCAGTAGACTTTCCAATCCAGTTAATTTGACCAAGCTTAACACGTTCTGCGAAGTTAGTGTCATCAAGTCCTTTAAGTAAGTCTTCAGCATAATCACTCATTCTTAACATCCATTGACTTTTTTCCTTTTGGATAACACTACTTCCACATCTTTCACAAACTCCACCGGCAGCATCTTCATTTGATAAAACTGTCTTACAAGTAGGACACCAATTTACTGGAACCTTTTCTTTATATGCCATATTGTGTTTATAAAATTGTAAGAATTGCCATTGAGTCCATTTATAATAATCGGGGTCTGTTGTTGCGAATTCTCTATCCCAATCAAATGAAAAACCTAAAGTTTCCATTTGTCCTTTGAATGTTTTTATACTCTCTCGTACTCCTTTACTTGGGTGAACGTGATTTTTTATTGCGTATTGTTCAGCTGGTGCTCCAAAAGCATCCCATCCCATTGGATATAAAACATTATATCCTTGCATTCTTTTCATTCTCGCAATTGCATCTTGAGCAGTATAACTTCTAACATGTCCAACATGTAGTCCTGATCCACTTGGATAAGGGAATTCTACTAATATATAATATGGTTCTTTTTTTGAACCAGTTATTGCTTTAAAAGTTTTATTTTCTTTCCAATAATCTTGCCATTTCTTTTCTATTTTTTTAAAATCATACATTTTTAACATATCCTTTCTTTATATAATATTTTGCTACTAAGTGATAACTTAGTAAAAATAATGGTATTACAATTACTAAAGCAACTACTAATTGAATAAGCATACTTTTTATAATTGATACTATACTTACAATCAGGGAAATATCTAATGAGCTAGTAATTGCTACTACATTTAGAAATTTCTTGTAGTCTATTTTCTTTATATCTATATTATATTTATAAATTAAATAATTGACTTCAGCTGGTCTTTTTTTACTGTTTCTTCTTTTACCAACTTTAATAATAAATATTTGATAAAAGATATATACCAGTAGAAATGTCATTATAAACATTACTATTTCTTCCATATTTACCTCCTTAAAATAAAAAATACCGCAACTTCATAAGGACGAATTGTTCGCGGTACCACCTTATTTCATGAATTATTCATGCGGCTTTATTAAGATATATTGGTCTTACCCATAATGTGTTTTAATAGAAATCAAGTTCATTATCTTCTTATATTTGTTTTCACCAACCACAAATTCTCTTTTAATAAGGTTAGATAATTACTACTATTTCTCACATTCAAAAACTATTAATATTATAACAGAAAGTGAAAAAAAAGCAAGTACCTTATGATACTTGCATATTATTATTGTAATTTTGTTACAGCTTTTTTCCTGAATTTTCATTTTTGATTACTTCATATGGAATTCTGGTATTAAAACCTAAATCTTGTAATTCATTATTACATTTTTCTATATATTCATTAACATCTATATCCCAAAAAACATTATAGCCTCCATTTTTGCCATTTTCTTCACAATGGTTTCTATATAAGTTAAAAGCTTTTTCGGCATCTTTATCAATTGAAAAATCACATATTTTTGAATTGATATCTTCATACGTTTTTAAATATTTTTCTAAATAATTTATTTTTTCTGTAATTTCTATTTTAGGCAATAATCTAATAACCTTTTCGGTAGAACTTATATAAAGATTTAAGTTTTCCAGACCTGATTGTAATAAGTCCATTAAATACCATGAAGATATATCATACAAAGAATTTCTAAATGGATCTTTACCTTTTCTTTTTAGCATTCCTTCTATTTCGCTTTTAGCATTATTATAACTTATAGCAATATTATGAAGTTTAGTTTGATGTGGTATTTCTTTCATACCTTCTAACATATCAAATGTATTATCCATTAGTATTTCTCTTTTTTTCATTTCATGTTTTTCTTCGTCAAACTTTTTAATTTTTTGCTCTCTTTGTTCATTATTTTTTTCAATTTCTTCTTGTATTCTTTGATTAACTTCTTTATTAAATCTTTCAGCATCAAATTCTGTGTTACCATCATCAATTTGTGTTTCATTATTTTCTATAATCTCTTTTGCAATTTGTTTTGTAGATTCTTTTAAATCATCTATTCTCTCATTTTCATTCATAATTAACCTCTCTATTTATACTTCTGCGATATATTGAAGTAGTTTTAAGAATAGATCCATATATTCTTTTGATAGTCCTTTTTTTCTTAGTTTTCTAATTTCAATTCTTTTCTTTTGAATTGATATATCACTAAACATTATTTCATCTATTTTTTCTTTAATGTATGTTTCTATTTTTAAATCTTGTAAGATACTTTTTACATCATCATTGATTAGTCTTACAGCATCTATTTCAATATCTTGTCCTTTACAGTTTATTGTTATTTGAGATACTGTTGGAGCATCTTTTATATAGACAACAAAGTCATTTCCATCTACTCCACACAAAGCTTGGACTGGTTGTTCATTGAAATAAACTGTTGTATCTTCTGCTTGTTTAGTATTTCTAAACATTATTTTATAATTTCTCTTATCAGGTACTATTCCACTTTTTCCTTCTACTGGTCTTATTATTACTGT
>CANQUW010000066.1 GCA_947627145.1 uncultured Bacilli bacterium | reverse complement strand
CATTTCCTCGTTAGTTAAAACTTTAATATTTGCTGTATTCACGCCACTTATTTCAACTTTATGACGTGCCATAAAAATCTCCTTTCATATCTGTTATGATACAAAAGAAGAATTTTTATACACATATTAAATTCAATGATTATATAAATATTTTAAACATTCATAAAACAAATCAATGTGAGAAGGTAAAAAAGAATTATTAGAAATTAAATTTTTAATTTCATCAATAGAAAACCATTTTACATCAGCAACTTCCTCATCTTGTTTTATAATACTATCTAATTTTATATCTTCTTTTAAATAATATAAATCAATAAAATCATCTTCCGTTTTAATAGTTTTAAACAAAATTAATTTATTTTTATTAACATCTATACCCAATTCTTCTTTTATTTCTGTAATCATTCCATCAATACTTTTCTCCAAAGATTTAGGATGACCTCCAGTAGTAGACCACATATTATATTTTTTATTTATTTGTAACAAAAACTCTCCTTTAGAATTTTCTATCCAAACTACTACTGTAATATAATATCTTCCATTTGGTACAGAATCACCTTTTTTTATTTTTTCTCCTGTTAAATTTTTATTTTCATCATATAAATCTCTATATTCCATATTACCACCTAACCTTTATAAAAAAAGATAACCCATTAGTTATCTTTAACACTTATCAGATGCACTACATTTCTCATCTACATCATAAACACTATTAATTCCATCAACATAAATCTTCTTTAACTCTCTAGTTTGAGATTTATTTAAACTGTCATATGGATCTTTTTGACTATCAACAGTAGATGAATGTATAGATAAAACCTCTCCATTTCTTACAAATACAACAGTTGGAAAATAAAGTCTTTTAATACTTTCATCATTAAGTCCTTCATAAACATCTGCTTTATCTCCTAAAAGTTCAAGTATCTTATAATAATCATCACTACCCTTTTTATCTTCTACTATATTACCACTATCATCTAAATGCTTAGTATCACGAATATTTAAGGCATTATAATAATAAATCTTACCTAAATCAGTACTTTTCTTTGCTGATAATAAAACTGGTAGTGCACTTCTACACCAAGGACACTCCGGAAAACCAAAATAAATTACTCCTGTACCACTCTCTAATAATTTAATTATTTTCTTACTACTAGAATATTTTACTCCGTTATCAGCAGATATACTTATAGTTTTATATACTTTTTTACTATCATTAGTTTTTCCATTTAAAGATTCATATTCTTGTTTAAACTTAACTTCATCACTATTTTCTTTCTTAACTTTAACTTCTCCCTTACATCCTGTAATAAATACAAGTCCAACTATTACTAAAAAAATTAAAACATACTTCTTCATAATTCACCTCTAGATTTAATTAATTCCCAAAACGAGTATAACACAAAAAAAATAGCAATGCTATAAAATTAGATAAATTTCTAAAATTAATATTGCTATTTTAAAATACCATAAGTAAGTTTCCATGCTAAAATTCTATCGACTGCATTATTTATTTTTTTAGATATTTCCTTATCTTTACTAGCTTCTTCTAATAAAATTTTAGAATCTCTTTCAAACGATGATGTAATCATTAAATCATTTAAAGCATTTACTGCCATAACAATAGGGCTATCATCCCCTGTATATTCTTTTATCGCACCCATATCTAAATCATCTGTTATAATAATACCACTAAATCCAAGTTTTTCACGTAAAATTTTATGTACTTCTTCAGAAAGTGAAGCAGGTTTTGTAGAATCCATAGAATTAACTACATTATGAGACACTAAAATCATTGGTACACCTGCTTTAATTCCAGAAATAAATGGCTTAAAGTCATTTTCTTCAAATGTATCATAACTTCTCTCATCCACAGAAACACCAGTATGAGTATCAACATTATTACCATAACCAGGAAAATGTTTTAAACATCCTGATATTTTTTCCTTTTTCATAAGTTTAACAACATCAGAAACTACACTAGCTGTAGTTAAAGCATCACGCCCTAAACTTCTTTCATAAATAAAATCACTTTCATCCACAGAAACATCACTAACAGGTTCTAAATTAAGATTAATTCCAAGACTTAAAAGTAAATCTGCTTTTTCTTTTTCTATTTCTAATACTTTTGAATTACCGCCTTCATTATATAATTCTTGCAAAGAAGGAAATGGACTTTCTCTAAACTGAGTATATTTACTAACTCTGTTTACTACACCACCTTCTTCATCAACTGCATATACTAAAGGTATTTTACTATAACCATTAATATTGTTTAGTTTTTCTTTTATACTATTAGGATCTTCCTCTTTAAAGTCTTTTGCAAACAAAATATATCCACCTGGATGTAAATCTCTAGTAATTGTATAAACTCCAGAGTCCTCATATCGTACTATAAACATCTGTCCTACTTTTTCTTCTAAACTCATACCCTTTCTAATCTCTTGAGCACGTCCCATAGTATCTTTAAATATACCACTAAACTTATTCTTTTTAGTTTTATGAATTTTTTGAACAGACTTATCTTTAGAAACATTATTACCATTATAATATAAAAATACTATTCCTACTCCCCCTAAAAGTAAACAACCTAAAACTAAAACAATAATCTTTTTCATAATTTAATCCTCAATTTTATTTATATTTTTTATAAAATTCTTACTCTTTAAAAATAGTCCAGTATATCTATCATAATAATCATCTAAAAACATTCTAATTTCTTTTAAAGAATCACTAGATATTTCTATTTTAGATATTTTTTCTATATCAACATAATAAAACATTCTTAAGAGTTTTATAGTTTTACTAGAAACAATATATCCTCCAGTATAACAATCACGACAAACATACCCTCCTAAAGATGCATCTACTGTTACAATATTTTTATTATTACCACAAATACTACAACCATCTAAAGATGGACTAACTCCTAAAAAGTTAAGTGCTTGAACTTCAAATATATCACATAAAACTTCTGGTTCATAACCTTCATCTATTTTTAAAAGTGTATTTTTAACTAAATTAAATAAATCTTCGTTTGCATCTTCTTTTGCTATTTGTCTAACTAAATCAATTATAAACGATGCATAACTTACTTTTTTTAAATCCATAACAGTCTTATCAAAAGAATTTATAACATCAACTCCAATTAAAGTACTAAGTCCATTTTCTTTATAATAAATATGAAACTTACCATATATAAGTTTACGACTAACTCCACGTAATTTACTCTTTATTTTACGACTTCCTTTAGACATAATACCAATAAGACCATAATCTTTTGTAATAACATTTAAAATTTTACTAGATTCACTATAATTAGTTTCACTCAAACTAATTCCTTCAACACTAATTATCTCCATATTACTCCTCTTGTATTATTCATCTTCTATATCTTTTATATCTTCTTTTAATTTCTTTAACATAACAAAATACTTAACATCTCCAGTATTTTTAAATAAATTCCAAAGTATTTCTTCCATTTTTTCCACCTCTATTTATATAGTGGAAAAATCTAAAATATTTTATTCATCTATATCCTTAATACCTAACTCTATTAAATATTTTTCTCTATCTCTCCAATTTTTCATAACTTTAACATAAGTAGATAAATATACTTTTTTCCCTAAAAACTCTTCCATTTCTATTCTTGCTTTAGTGCTAATATTTTTTATCATATTACCACCTTTACCAATAATCATCTTTTTAATATTTTCACGGTCAACAACAATTAAAACACTAATATTAACAATATCTTCGCTTTCCTTATACTCTTCTGTATAACAAGTAACAGTATGAGGAACTTCATCATGTGTAAGTCTTAATACTTTTTCACGTACAAACTCTGCCATCATAAATTTTAAAGAAACATTAGTAAGATCATCTTCACTATAATATAATGTATCTTCACTTAAATAATTTTTTATACACTTTATTAAAGTATCTATATTATCCCTTTTCCTAGCGGATATAGGTATAATCTCATTAAAATTATATTTTTCTTTTATATCTGTAATTCTTTTAATAAGTTCTTCTTTTTTTATTTTATCTATTTTATTAAGTAATAAAAATACTGGAATACCTTTATCTTTTATTTGCTCAAGAATATACTCATCCCCTCTACCAAAGCCACTAGATATATCAACTAAAAAAAGGATAACAGAAACACCTTCTGTATTAGTATAAGCCTTTTTATTTAATACTTGATTAAGTTTATGTATAGGTTTTGCAATACCAGGAGTATCTACAAATACTATCTGTGAATCTTTATCGTTATAAATACCATGAATAACATTACGAGTAGTACCTACTTTATCACTAGTAATTGCAAGTTTAACATTTAAAATACTGTTAAGTAATGTACTTTTTCCAACATTAGGTCTCCCAACTAAACTAACAAATCCACACCTTTTCATAAATCATCACTTCCAAAAGGTAAAACACAAACATCACGTTTTTCTAAAATTTCTACATCGTTATCTGAATAACAATATATTTTATCACTATCATTAAAAAACTCTTCTAATACTTGGCGACATATAAAACAAGGATAAACCTTTTTTCCACTACTTGCTTTTATATGGATTTCTTTAAAATCTCCTTTTTTATAACCATGACTCACAGCAGAAGTTAATGCAACACGTTCTGCACATATAGTTGCTCCAAAACTAGCATTTTCAACATTTACTCCACTAAAACTTTTTCCATCACGACAAACAACAATTGCTGCAACTGCAAAATTAGAATATGGACAATAGCTATTTTTAAGTAATTTATCTAATTCTTCCCTCATTATAAAACTCCTTTTACTTTTAATATAATTATTATTTTAGGTACAAAAATCATAAGTCCAATCACTGCTGATACAAATGCAAAAACTAAAACAGAAGCAGCAGCCGTATCTTTAACTTTCTTAGCTAAAGGATTAATCTCAGGACAAGCAAGATCTACCATATGTTCAAAAGTAGTATTTAAAAGTTCGGCAGTTATAACAAGTCCAAATAATAAGATACATATAATCCATTCATGTATATCAAGTCCAATAATTAAACCACATAAAATAACAAGTAATGCAACCATAGTATGAATAACTAAATTACCTTCACTCTGATATGCAGATATAAGCCCATCAAAAGCATGACGAAAACTATCTCTAAGTCTTTTATGATCAAGTGCTCGACTATAAATCTTTTTACTTTCAAACTTCTTCATAACTACATCTTGTTTTTTAATCATCTCTTCCTCTTCTTTAGGATTTTGATGATCATATCCTAACAAATGATAAAAACCATGTACTGTTAAAAATGTAATTTCTCTTAAAAAAGAATGACCATAATCTTCTGCTTGACGTCTTGCAGTTGGAACAGAAATATAAATATCTCCTAAAACTCTATAATCATAAACTTCTACAGTAGAAGTCTTATCATCTTC
>CANQUW010000065.1 GCA_947627145.1 uncultured Bacilli bacterium | reverse complement strand
GAAAAAGCAGCAATGCGTGTAGAAGAACAAGTAAATCTTACTGTTCAAGAAGGTGGTATAGTTGTCTATGGTGGTAGAAGAAGTGGAGCATACTTCGAGCCAACAATCATAAACAATGTTACTAAGACAATGTCAGTTGCAAGAGACATGGAAATATTCGGACCAGTAATCCCTGTAATTGGATTTGATACAATAGATGAAGCAATAGAAATAGCTAATCAATCAACATATGGATTATGTGGTTGTATAATTACAGAAAATATGAAAACTGCTTTCAAAGTAGCAAGTGAACTTGAAGTAGGAGGAGTTGTTATCAATGGCGCAAGTTTCTATCGTTCCGCAGAAATGCCATTTGGAGGATGGAAACATTCAGGAATTGGTAATGAAGGTATAACTACTACATTACAAGAAATGTCAAGAATAAAGACAATTGTCTTAAAAAATGTTCTAGATTAATAAAAAGTTCTACTTTATAGTAGAATTTTTTTCTATAATAATTTAAAATATATAGTATATCTAAGGAGGCAATTATGGATTATAGTAAACTAAAAATACCAAATCATGTAGGAATAATTCTAGATGGTAATGGAAGATGGGCAAAAGAAAAAGGAATGACAAGGAGTGCTGGACATAAAGCAGGTTTTGATAACTTAGTAGATTTAAGTAAACATGTATTTAATACTGGAGTAAAAACATTAAGTGTTTATGCATTTTCAACAGAAAACTTTAAAAGAAGTAAAGAAGAAGTAAGCTTCTTAATGAACTTATTTGAAAGTAAATTCAAAGAATATGCAGATGAATTAAAAAAAGAAAATATAAAAGTAGTATTCTCTGGAGGAAGAGATAAACCTGTAAAAAAGAAATTAGTAAGTATTATAGAATACTGTGAAGATATAACTAAAGATTGTACTAGAGGTACTTTAAATATTTGTTTTAATTATGGTTCTCACTTTGAAATAGTAGAAGCTATTAAAAGAATACATAATGATATAGAAAATAAAAAAATAACAGTAGATGATGTTGATGAAGATTTAATTTATCATTATATGTTCCAAGATCTTTCTCCAATGGACTTTTTAATACGTACAAGTGGAGAACTTAGACTTAGTAACTTTATGTTATATCAAGTAAGTTATGCAGAATTATATTTTCCAAAAACATACTTCCCAGACTTTAATAACGAAGAATTTGATAAAGCTTTAGTAGAATATACAAAAAGAGATAGAAGATTCGGAGGAATAGATTACTCTAAATAATCTATTCTTTTTATATCACAAAGTATAGTTAAAGTCATATAGTATATCGAGGAGGAAATATATGAACTTTGACTATCAATTTGGAAATCATTATTATAACTATTATGATAATGATATAGGTGTTGAAAGTACAAAATACAATACTCTAGCGCCAGAGCAATCACAACCACGACAACCTGGTTTTGAATATGTAATGGATCCACTTCCAATATTTGATAATCCAAACTATAAAGGTAGTGGAAAATTAAAAGGAAAAGTTGCCATCATCACAGGAGGAGACTCAGGACTAGGACGAGCGGCAGCAGTAGCATTTGCCAAAGAAGGAGCCAAACTTGTAATACCATATTACGATGAACATGAAGATGCAAAATTTACAAAAGAATATATTGAATGTTTAGGTGGAGAATGTATAATAATGTCTGGAGATATTTCAGATAAAAATTTCTGTAAAGAAATAGCTAAAAAAACATTAGAAACTTTTGGAAAAATAGATGTCTTAGTAAATAATGCCGGTGTACAATACCAACAAGATACATTAGATGCTATAAGCGATGAACAATTTGATAGAACTATGAAAGTAAATATTTATGGAATGTTCTATCTAACAAAAGAAGTTCTACCTCATTTAAAATCAGGTGCATCTATAATTAATTTATCATCTGTAACTACTTTTAAAGGAGAACCACAATTAATTGACTATGTTACAACAAAAGGTGCAATAGTAGGATTTACAAGATCTCTTGCTAGAAACTTAGCTTTAAAAAACATAAGAGTAAATGCCATTGCGCCAGGATTCTACTGGACTCCATTACAACCAGCGTGTTGGGTAAAAGAAAAAATACCATCTTTAGGGGCAGATGCTGCCATGGCAAGAGGTGCTATGCCTTATGAACTCGCACCAACTTATGTATTCCTTGCAAGCGATGACTCAAGTTATGTAACAGGACAAGTTATCCACAATAATGGTGGAGAAGTAATGGGGTAGTTTGACAAACTATAAAAAAAGTGTTAAATTAAATATGCAAAGAAAAGGAGAAAAATTATGAAAAATTATAATTCATTAAATTTAAATAATTTACTCCTAGCTTTATTACTTTCTAGACACTAGAAATAATAAGGCTTATTTGTGTTGAAAAATAATATATATAAAATTAATAGTCTTAATATTTCTAGAATGTTTTCTTAGAAATATTAAGGCTATTTTTTTGTGGAGGAGGAAAGATTATGGAAAAAATAAAAATATTTGACACGACTTTAAGAGATGGAGAACAATCTCCTGGATGTAGTATGACTCTAGATGAAAAGGTAGAATTTGCTAAAATGTTAGAAAAACTAAATGTAGATATAATTGAAGCAGGATTTGCTGCAAGTAGTGATAAAGACC
The DNA here is from genome assembly GCA_947627145.1 of uncultured Bacilli bacterium. Next base: position 2,821 of record CANQUW010000065.1, on the reverse strand, counting down.
TAAAAGCAATTGAAGAAATATCCAAAAATGTAGAAAAACCTATAATAACTTCTCTTGCTAGATGTAATAAAAAAGATATAGATAAAGCTTATGAATCATTAAAATATGCCAAAAATAAAAGAATACATGTATTTATCGCAACATCAAATATTCACATGAAAGATAAACTTCACATGACTAAAGAAGAAGTATTAATAAAAGTTAGAACTATGGTTAAATATGCCAAAGAAAAATGTGATGACATAGAGTTTTCTCTAGAAGATGCAACAAGAACAGATAAAGAGTTTATGAAAGAAGTAATAACAGTTGCCATAGCAAGTGGAGCAAACGTTATAAATATTCCAGATACAGTAGGATACACAACACCAGGAGAATATAAAGATTTAATAAATTACATAAAAGAAAATGTACCAAACATAGATAAATGTGAACTATCAACTCATTGTCATAATGATTTAGGTCTAGCAGTTGCCAATACCCTTTCTGCAGTAGAATCTGGAGTAACACAAGTAGAATGTACAGTAAATGGAATAGGAGAACGCGCAGGTAATGCAGCTTTAGAAGAAATAGTAATGGCCCTAAAAGTAAGAAACGATTATTATAACAAAGATACAAATATAAATATAAAAGAAATAAAAAATGCTAGTAATTTACTAGTAGATATAACTGGTTCAATAATACAAAGAAATAAACCAATAGTAGGAGAAAATGCCTTCAAACATGAAGCAGGAATCCATCAACATGGAGTTCTAGAAAATAAGAACACATATGAAATAATAGATTCATCTTCTCTAGGTATAGAAGATGATAATATAGTAATAGGAATACATTCAGGAAAACATGCTATTAAAAAGAAATTAGAAAATATGAATATACAAATAGATAAAAATAATATAGAATACTATGTTAAAAATATAAAAGAATATCTAGAGGAAAATAAAACTATAAATGATCAAGAATTTAAAAAAGTAATATCTAAAACTAAGAAATTATTAAAAAATAGTAGTGTAAACTAGAATAAAAAAATAACGAATTATAAACTTATTGTGATATAATTACTATAAAAGTAGGAGATGTTTATGAAAAGAAGTAATTATATAATATTAGGTATTATAATAATAATTATTGGTATCGCAACATCTATTGGAGGAATAATCTATCAAAGAAATTATAAAAATATGTATAAAGGTTATTCTGAAGTAGTATCTGCTAAAGTTGTAGATAGTATTGTAAAGTCAGAAAACAGAAAAGATAAAGCGACAGGAATGTCTAGCAATTATTATGTATATGCCCCAGTTATAGAATATAAAGTAAAAGGTAAAACTTATAGGCATGAATCCGATATATATGATGTTACAAAACCTAAAGTAAATGACAAAATAAATATTAAAATAAATAATAATAATCCTAAAGATATAAAATTTATAAGTAAAGATTACACTACAACAATACTACTAATAGGAGTGGTTATAGTAGTATGTGGATTAGGTATAATAATCATAAATATAAAATCTCCACAAAAAGAAAGTTTAGAAGAACCTATAGATACAAAGAAAATAATAGATAAAGAAGAAAAAGAAGATACAACAGAAAAGTTAGAAGTATTGGAAGATGAAATAGAAGAAGATATAATTTAAAGTAGACTAAGGTGTCTACTTTTTAATATGATAGTGTCGTTATACGTAGTTATTAGGTTTCTATAAAAATTATATGATAGTAATGTATAACGAGGTGATACTATGAAAAATAAAATAAAAAAATCTTCAAATGAAATATTATGTAGTAATGTAAAATACTATCGTATTATTAGAGGATTTACTCAAGAAAGAATAAGTGAAAAGATGAATATGTCAGAAAAACATTATTGTCATCTTGAAAATGGTAAGTATCAATGGACTATGGAAAACTTAGATCTAGTTGCAGAAATTTTAAATAAAGAACCATGGCAATTATTACAAGAAAGTCATGAAGATGATTCTGTACCTAGTAGATTAGATTTATATAAAAAGACAATTAAAAACTAAGAGTAATAATACTCTTTTTATTTTGACAAAATATAATTTCTTTGATAATATATAGTGTTGTATAACAACACAAAGGAGAAATTATCATGGATAAAATAAATAATATTATTAATGATTTAAATGAAAAAATAAAAGCTATTAAAATAGTACTTAATCAAAATAGTTTGACAGATTTAACAAATGAAATAATAAATCAAAAAGAAAGAGAAACTATTTTAAATGATTTACTAAACTATTATTTAAAAAAATTAGAACATACTTATAGTAAAGAAAAAATTAATGATAAATATTCTTTAATTACAGAAATAACAGAATATTTTATAGATGATAGTGAAGATGATTTAATGTTAGAAGAAGGAAGTACTATAGTGTATGATTTTTTAGAAAAATTAAATTCTAATGACAGGAAATTAACTTTACCTATAAATATAGAATATTTAAAAGAATATGCAATAAACAATAAAATAGATAAAGAGAATGTTATAAAAGAAATAGTATGGATGATAATACTACTAGCAACAATCTATTATTGCTTAAATGAAAAAGCCAACAGTTAATAAACTGATGGCTTTTATAATAAGATATAAAACTATGCTGCTCCGGCAGGACCAGTATCTCCAGTTGGTCCAGTAGGTCCAGTGTCTCCAGTTGGTCCAGTAGGCCCAGTATCTCCAGTTGGCCCAGTAGGCCCAGTATCTCCGGTAGGCCCAGTAGGCCCAGTATCTCCGGTAGGTCCGATAGGTCCAGTGTCTCCAGTAGGTCCAATAGGTCCAGTGTCTCCAGTTGGTCCGACAGAT
>CANQUW010000064.1 GCA_947627145.1 uncultured Bacilli bacterium | reverse complement strand
ACTTCCCAATTATGTTCTCTAGCATAATCTCTTAACATTATTTCTTGATTTTTAATACTTTCTGATAATTCTTCTTTTGTTAGTTTATCTCGATCTTCATCGGATAACCTTAAATATAACAGCACCCTTACAACTTTTTTTATAATTTGATCAAGTTTACTCATAAAAATATCTCTCCCTATTTCTAATCGTAATCTCGAGCTTAAAATAGTTATAAAGCACTTTAATTATTAATACATCCCCTAAAAATTTTATTTTCTTTCTTTTTAATATAATTATAATATTTTATATTAAAGATTCTCTGTAATTCTTCTTTAGTAGTAGGTGATGTAGTTTTAAATTCTTCTGTATAAATAAATATAGTATTTTTCTTTTTATTCATTTATTAAATTTCTCCTTACAAAATATACTTCATTAATATATATTCAATAAATTTATATGAAATACATGGATGTTTTATAAGAGTTTATTGACATGGAAATGTTTCATTCAATAGACACTTAGTTATAAATGATGTTATAATAAACTATGAAAAGGTTAAGAAAAAAGGTGAAATATGGAAAATAAATATGTAAAATATAATATGAACGATGAATATGCTAGAGATATTTGTAGTTGGAAATATGAAGGCAAATATTCTATATATAACTTGCCTTCTTATTCTAAGTCAGTAGAAAAAGAATATGGAATAACGAAAAAAGAAAATAGAGATAATTATATTTGCTATACATGTAATGGAAAAGTTGTTGCGTATGTCAATATGAAAAAGATGGCAAATAAAAAAATTTTTATGGGAATAGGATTAAGACCAGATTATTGTGGACAAGGTCAAGGTAATTATTTTTTAAAGGATAGTATTCAAGAAATTAAAAATAAATTTCCTAATTATTCGATTTATTTGGAAGTAAGAAGCTTTAATCAAAGAGCAATAAAAGCTTATAAAAAAGTGGGGTTCGTTATTACTGGAACAGAAATAAAAAAAGATCGTTTTGGTAATGAAAGTGAATTTATAATTATGGAACTTGAAAAATAATTTAAATATAATGATTTGTGTTAAGTAGTCTTATCACTTTAAGTTTTCTTAAGATAGTTGCATTAAACAGCTTGAGGTAGTTTTTAATTTTTCTAAAAAGATAGTATAATATTCAGTGTATTGAGATTATTTTCTTTCTAATGTTTAAATGTAATTTGGAGGTAATTTATTATGAATGCAATAAGGAATGCTAATTTATATGATAAAAAATCAAAAGAAGGGTTATATAAAATAAGAACTTATACTGAAAGATTAAAGGGATGTATTAATAAAAAAGATATGAAAAATATTTTTTTAGGTATTAGAAAAGATAGATTTACTTTTTATTATTATGGTTATGTGTTGTTAAACATAACTGTTAAAAATGATAAGCTTGTTATTATTACTAGAGATAAATTTTCTTCTGATTATGCTACAAATAAACAATATGAAGAAGTAATGGAAAATATACCATTAGTCAGAAATTATGAAAAAGACAAAAAGACTTTTAAAGCAACCAAGAAAGGCAATCATTATGAAATATATGAATCTGATTACATTCAACCTGGGTGTGAAAAAAGAACTTATAGTGTTAAAATTATTATGAATTATTTGTTTTCTGAATTAATGGGAATCATGGAAAAACATTTTAAATTTAAAGAAACAACAGAAAGAGCAATACAGAATAGATATACTACTGAATATAATCCTAATGATGAAATATATGTAGTTGATATGGAATTTTGTATGCCTGGAGATATACAAAAGAGTATTGGTAAACAAATTCATGGTAGATATGATATGATTGCGTTACATAATTTAGGCAATAATAAATATAAATTAGTATTTATAGAGTTAAAATCCGCTAGAAGTGCTTGTAGGGGTTCTTCTGGTATTAATGATCATATTGATGATATGAAAGAATTTTTAGAAGAATATAATAAAAATTCTATATTAAAAGAAGCATTTAAAGAGTTTGTAAAAAATACATTAGATACAAAAGTAGAATTAAAATTAATACCTAATATTGAATATAATATTGATTTTAATAATCCGGAATTTTGGTTATTATTCGATATGCAAGACAAAACGAATTGTTCTAGTATTGAAAAAATAGAAAAAGTTATAGGTGATGAAACACTACATGATAAAGATAAAGCTTATCTAAAAATATATAATGGCAATATTTTAAAAAGTAAAAAATATTTAGAAATTATAAAAAAAGAGTATCCTAGATGATACTTTTTTTGTTATTTTACACCTCTTTTACAGTAAACTTTACACAAAAAGGGCAAAATAGCGAAAATAATACACGCACAATTTGAAAATAAAAAAATAAAATGTTAAATTAAATTGCAAAAGGAGGAAAAATATATGAAAAACGATATTAAATTATTTGAGGATTATGTTTTAAAAAAAGCAAGAAAGTATTATTCTAATAACATTCCAAAAAATATAAAAGAAGCTTTATATAAAGAATTAGAATATATTAAAAAACATGAATTAATAGATACTATTTATATGGTTGAAAATATTTTACATTATGATAAAAAATATATAGGTTCAACATATTTAACCGGGGATTTAGAAAATTCTTTAGTTCTATATATTTTAGGACTAACTAAAAAGCCAGACAATTATAAAATAACTTCATTTAATAATAAAACACATTATATACAATTTAATGTAGATGAATTATTTATAGAAGATATAAAAAATGAATTTACAACATTATATAAAGCAAATATTATAGATGATGATAATATGAATGATTATGAGTTTTTATATCTTAAAGAAAATTATAATCCAAAAGATTTAAATTCTAATATCAATGATTATTGTAATATAATTTCTTTTGAAACTTATAATCCAACAACAGATACTAAAAATCTGAAAGTAAAAATAATTAAGGGAACAAATCAAATAGGAGGATGTATAACTGAAATCCAAAGTAAAGAGGCAAGAATTATAATTGATTTTGGAGAAGATTTACCAGATGAAGAAAAAAAAGAAAAACATGAAAGCCCTATGATAGACGGTCTTACAACAGGTATTAAAAAATATGACGCAGTATTTATTACGCATAGTCATGGAGATCATATTGGTCTTATTGATTATATTTTAGATGATATTCCTGTATATGTTGAAAAAGAAAGTAAAAAAATATATGAATTATTAAATGCTTTTACATATAAAGAAACTAGATTCAAAACAAGTGATATGGAATTTGGAAAACCAATTATTATTAAAGATATGAAAATAACTTTATTTATAATAGATCATTCATCATATAATTCAGGAATGTTACTTATAGAAAGTGAAGGTAAGAAAATACTTCATACAGGAGATTATAGAAATCATGGAAGAAAAGGTAAAATATTTACAAAAACTCTAAAAGAAATTGGACAAGTAGATTTACTTATCACAGAAGGAACAACTTTTGGAAGAAAAAAAGAAAAATATAAAACAGAAGAAGATTTAGAACTAATTGCCGAAGAAGAATTTAAAAAATACAATCAAATATTTATATTACAAGCATCAACTAATATAGATAGAATAGTAACTTTTTATAAGGCTTCTAAAAACACAAATAAAGTCTTTATAGAAGATATATTTACCGCAAATATAACAGATACTTTAGATAGTGATATACCAACACCTAAAAAATTTTATAATGTCTATGCATGGATACCATTAAAATATCAAAAAAAGTCTTTTAAGTTTAAAGAAAAATATTTTAAACCATTTGAAGAAAAATGTGATTCCAATGTGGTATTTAAAGATTTCACAATGCTTATAAAGTCATCTATGTTAAAAGATTTAGAAATGCTAAAAGAAAAAGGTGCTATTACTAATGCTTGCTTAGTGTATTCTATGTGGGAAGGATATTTAGAACAAGATAGTTTTAAAAAATTTATAGAAGGTGCAAAAGAGTTGGGAATAGATTATAAGTTTATTCATACATCAGGGCATGGAGATGATGAAGCAAGAAAACTTGTTGAAGAATATATTAAACCAAAAAAAGTTATCCCAATACACACAGAAAATAAAGAACAAGCAAAAGAAGTGTTTAAAAACGTTATTATATTAGAAGATAATGAAGAATTAGAAATATAAAAGAAGGAGAAAATATATATGGAAAATTATGTAATAATAAATACAGAAGAAAATGATTTTTTTAAAGGTCCATTCGATGATACTTCTCTAATAAAGTTAGAAGCTATTAAAATCGATAAAAACTTTAATGAACTAGATAGATTTTTTGAATATATAAAACCAAAAAAAGAATTATCAAAACAAATAGAAGACGTAACAGGAATAACTAATACTATGTTAAAAGAAAAAGGTATTTCTCTAAAAAAAGCTTTAGAAAAGTTTTTGGATTTTATAAAAGACTCTTGGATTATTAGTTATCATGCAGACTATGATATATCTACTATTTTAAAAGGAATATATGAAACTAAAATTGAAGATTATGCTATAAATATTATAAGTTTAAGGGATTATATAAAGTATAAAACTGATTTAAGAAAAAAAGTTAAGTCTCTAAATTTTGACAACGTTGTGAACTACTATAATATAAAATATAATGATTTAGAAAAAGAGTGGCTTGATATAACTATCAGTTTATTAAAAATATTACTAGAAAAAGAAAATGTAGAAACACTAGAAGAGTTTAAAGAAAAAAATATTCCAAAACTTTTACTTCCTGGGCTTTCTAAAAGAGTTGCAAAATGGAAAGTTAGATTTTATCATGGAGAAGATGAATTTGCCATAAGAAAGATAAACTTTATAGATAAAACACCTGATAGAAAAGTTTCATACTTAATTCATTATAATTTTTTATGGGGACATGATATTACTTTTTATGAATTGGTACTTTTTAAGAAATGGGGTGCTAAAACAAGAGATGATTTTAGTTATATAAATGATATTAATATAGATTATATAGATTATTATTTTATAAAGAAAGGTATAGATTTAGCTAAAGAAAAAGAAATTTTAGAAAACTTAAAAAATAATATTTCATGTTTAGATAAATTAGATAAGTGTGAAAGAAACTTAAGGTATGATGGTACTTTAAAAGAACTTAAAAAAGAATATAAAATATTAGGAGAAGATAATCTAAAGAAAATTATAGAAAAAATAAAAATAAAAAAACAAAAAAAATAAGAAGGACAATAAAGAAGAATTATTTAAAAAGTTAATAATTAATAAATAGATTTAAAAAAGTAAATTGTAATGATTTGCTTTTTTTTAATAAAAACTAGAAAATCTAGTTAAGTATTAAAAGGTAAGCTCAAAATTACAATATTATTATTTCGAAGACTTAAACAATCATTAGGTAGGACCTGTTGATCCACTACCACTACCAGCAGGACCAGTCGGACCAGTAGGTCCCATCACAAAACAAAAATTAGGTCTTGGTTTAGGTGGTTTTTGATTAGGATTTACATTATTAAAAA
>CANQUW010000063.1 GCA_947627145.1 uncultured Bacilli bacterium | reverse complement strand
GCACGTCATAAAGTTGAAATAAGTGGCGTGAATACAGCAAATATTAAAGTTTTAACTAACGAGGAGATGAAAGGGCTTTTTAAAAAGATGCATAATGGAGATAAGTTTGCTCGTGAAGAGTTAGTTAATGGTAATTTGAAACTTGTATTATCTATATTGAAAAGATTTAATTCACGTTGTGAAAATATGGATGATTTGTTTCAAGTAGGGTGTGTTGGACTTTTAAAAGCAATTGATAATTTTGATTTGAGTCATGAAGTTAGATTTTCAACTTATGCAGTACCTATGATTTTGGGTGAAGTTAGAAGATTTCTTCGTGATGATAGTAGTATTAGAGTCAGTCGTTCTCTGAAAGATATTGCTTATAAGTCATTAAAGATTAAAGAAGATGCAATAGCTGCTGGTAAGAGTGAACCAACAGCAAGTGATATTGCAGAAAAACTCGGTGTTAGTGAATATGAAGTTGTAAATGCTCTTAATTCACTAAAAAATCCTGTTAGTATGTATCAGCCTATTTATAATGATGGAGGAGATACAATATATTTATATGACCAAATAGCGGATGATAAAGATAAAGGACAGGACTTAGATATAAAGCTTTCTTTAGAAGATGCTATGGATAATCTTCGAGAAAGAGAAGCTAAAATACTCGATGAACGATTTGTTATTGGTAAGACACAAATGGAAATAGCAGAAGAACTTTCTATTAGTCAAGCACAAGTATCTCGTCTTGAGAAAAGTGCAATTAAAAAACTTAGAAAGACTTTAAAATAAAAAAACATTTATAAGCATACATTTAAATAGGTGGTTCTATGATGCTTTCTGATTTACAAAATAAAACTATTGTTAATATCGTAGATGGTAAAAATATAGGTAATATAATAGATGTTAGAATAGATGAAAAGGGAGTAATACTTGCTCTTGTTATCGATCCAAGTAAAGGGTTTTTTAGAGGTTTTTCACATGATGAATTTATAGTTAGATGGAATGATATCGCAAGAATTGGAGAAGATGTAATACTTGTTAAAGTGTCTAGTTAGAAAGAAAATAGTTTTTCTTTCTTTTTTTGCATAAAATTTTAATATGGGAAGAGTTGTTTTAAGAAAGATTAAAAAACATAAAAAATATAATATAATTTTTATAACTATTATAATATCTGTTATAGTATCTATTTTTCTTGTGCATTTTATAGATAAAAAGATTACTCCTATTTTATTTAGGTATGCTAGTGGTGAAACTAAGAGGTTTTCTACAATTTTAATTAATGGGGCAATTGATGATGAAGTGTTAGAAAAAATTAATGATGATGAAATATTTAATGTTTATAAAAATAGTAGTGAAGATATACAAATGGTTTCTCTTAATACTAATAAAGTTAATGAAGTTTTGGAATTTATTAACAATAAGATTACTACAAGACTTAAGAAACTAGAAGAGGGTAATATTCAAGATCTTGAATTTGTGGATACTTTTAAAGGAACTAATTTTAAAAATACTAAAAAAGGTGTTGTTTGTGAAGTTCCTTTTGGTATTGTAGTTTCAAGTTCGCTTCTTTCTAATATGGGACCTATAATTCCTGTTAAGCTTTCTTTTATTGGAGATGTTACTACTAAATTAAAGACTAATCTAAAAAATTATGGTATTAATAATATTTATGTTGAAGTTTTAGTACATATAGAAGTAAGAGAAAAGATTACTATGCCTATTTCTACGAAAGAAGTATTAGTATCACTTGATGTTCCACTTACTGCTAAAATGATACAGGGTAAGGTTCCTACATACTTTTCATCAGGAAATAACGATAATTCTAATTTATTTTCTTTACCAAAAGAAGAGTAGGTGCTATAATTAAATTAGATAGGGAGAATACATTATGAAGAAACAATATGAAATTAATGGAAATTTATATGAACTTATAAAGGATGAGAATGATATATTTGATTTAGAAGAAGTTAAATCTTTTATGACAGAATATTTTGATAATTTTGATTATGTTTTAGGAGATTTTGCTTATGATAGGCTTAGACTTAAGGGTTTTATGGAACATGGAAATAAAGTTAATGATATTAAGTATTTAGATGAATATATAAAAGATTATTGTGCTTATGGAGCTAAGTATTTTGTGCTAAAAAAGATAAAAAAACAAAAATAGTATTGAAATTATTTTCATTTATGATACAATGGTATATATATCATAGTAATAGGAGGATATGTAATGGAAACTAAAGATTTAGGTAAAAAAATCATGTCAATTGTAAAAGAGGATGGAACAGTTGAAGAAGTTGAGGTAATACTTGCTTTTGAATTTAAAGATAATCAAAAGGAATATGTTGTGTATACAAGAAATGAAACTGATGATAATGGTAATGTTACTATTTATGTATCTAATGTTGACAGATCAACTGGAGATGCTAGACTTTTAGGTGTTACAGAAGAAAGTGAATGGAATCGTATTAAAGATGTATTACGCGAGCTTTCAAAATCAGAGTAGTGAATCGGAGGGTTTAAAATGATTGAACAAATTAACATAACTAATAGAGCTTTAAATAATGTTTTTGATGGAGATAGTAGTAGACTTAAATTATCTCCTGCTAGTAAAGGAAATATTGAAAGTAAAACTTTAAATCTTTCAAGTTCAGTAGTAGCAGAAAAACCAAATGTTAAAGTATATGATAATGTAGGAGTTGTAAATAGAGGTGCTAGTATGGAATATGTGATGATTTCTGCAGAAGATGTACCTGTAAGTGCTATAAGCGAGGGTGCAAGAGCTGTTAAAACTAAAAAAATAGATGAAATGAGAGAAAAAGGTGGAATGAAAAAGAATGTATCAGATAATTCTTATATTGCTGATATGAAACAATCTTTGGAATCTATTACATCTAATGAAATAAATAATACAACACCTAGTGTTTCTGTTGAAAATAGTAATGATGATGCAGAAGTTAATACAACTCAAGATGAAGCTATTCCTAGAATGAGTAGTGGACGTGATATAACAAAGAAAATGAATTGGTTTGATGATGAAAACAAAATGGAAAGTGTTGATGTTAACAAAGTAAATGTAAAAGATAATAATGTATTAATTAATAGTGGATTATCTGTTGATTCATTTAGTAAAGATAATATAAATGATAAAAAACAAGACGGACCTATATTTGGTACTGGGGACTCTGAAGTATTTAGTGAGACACCTTTAAAAGATGATGCTGTTGTAAGTCATAAAGATAAAGTTGATGTAGTACCTAAAAAAGTTACAAATACTAATGATTTAATTTCTTCTATTCCTAATCCTGTAGAAACTCATGAAAAAGATCAACTTGCTGATGTTCATGATAAGTTATTTGGTGTTAAACATGAGGAAGATAAAAATATTACTTTAGAAAAATTTGCTAATGCTGATATTGATAATATGTCTATAGAGGATTTAAAACATCTTATGGATGGAGTTAAACGTATAAATGAAGATACTAAACATGCAGAAGATGAAAATAATAGATTAGAGCGTGAAAATGGCACTTATTTAGAAGAAACTAGAAATTTAACTAGTGAAGTTAGTGAAGCTAAAAGAAGATTCATTGAAGAAGTTAATAGACAAAAAGAATCTAGTTTAAAAGCTCAAGCTGAAGCAAATGAACGTCATGGTAAATTAGTTAGTGAAAGAGAAGAATTAGAATCAGAAAAATCAAATGCAAAAGCACAATTAGATGAAATTAATAAAATTCGTGATGAATTTATTGGTAGTTATTCTGATTCTAGTACAGTAAGAAGTAGATAATTAAAAGCATTCTTTCGAATGCTTTTTTCTTTTTTTCATAATATATATTAGGGTGATACTATGAAGCAAGAATTAGAGTATTACTATGGACTTATAGATATAGAAGTACATCATAAAGAAAAAGAATATACTATTTATAAAGGAAATGATAAATATATATTTAAACCTTGCTATAGAAACTATGAAGAATTAGTAGAAATATATAAAATACTTGATAATAATTATAATTTATTGTTTAGTAGGATTATGATTAATAGAGATAATAGGCTTGTTACTATTATCAATAATACTTCTTATATACTTTTAAAAATACAAGTTGATGATATAAGACTTATAGATTTTTATGACTTAATAGAATTTAATAATAAGAATATTATATATGAAGGATTAGACTTAAAAAAAATATATAGAACTAATTGGATTGATTTATGGAGTCGTAAGTTAGATTATTTTGAATATCAGATGGAGCATTTAAAAGATAAATATAAAATACTTTCAACTAGTATAAATTTTTTTATTGGGTTAGGGGAGAATGCTATTAGTTATATTAATCAAATATTAAATGAAGAAAGAATTGATGCTTTTATATCTATTGTACATAGAAGAGTTTTATATAATATGAGTATTACAGACTTTTATGATCCTACAGAGATTATTATAGATTATAAAGTTAGAGATATATCTGAATATTTAAAATCATTATTTTTATGTGGAGAAGTTGATTATGATTATTTAGATTCATTCTTTAGGAAATTAAATTTTAATAAAATAGATTTTGAAATGTTATTTGGTAGACTTTTATTTCCATCGTTTTATTTTGATTTATATGAAAATATTATAAATAAAGAAGTTTCAGAAAAAGATATTTATATGATAATTAATAAAAGTAATGATTATATATTATTTCTTAAAAAAATATATAATATAATATATAAGATTTATCCAATAAAAAAAATAGATTGGATTTAATCTATTTTTCTAACTTCTTTTACTTCTGGTATTTCATTTATGATAAGTTCTTCTACACCATCTTTTAAAGTAATATCCATCATAGAGCAATTACTACATGCTCCAAGAAGTCTTATATAGACAATGTTATCTTCATATTTTACAAATTCTAAGTTTCCGCCATCACTTATTAAAAATGGTCTTATTTTATCAATTAACATTTTTATTTTTAATTCTATATTTTCCTCTTTCATATAAAATCACCAATAAAATTATAACTCAAAAGTGGAAAAGTGTAAAGAAATGTGATACAATAGTTAAAGAAAAGAGGAAGTTTATGGCAAAATATAAAAGTGGACAAATAGTAACTGGATGTGTTACTGGAATAGAAAAATATGGTGTGTTTGTTAGTTTAGATGAATATTATAGTGGTTTAATACATATTTCAGAGATTTCAGATAACTTTGTACGTAATATAGAAGATTATGTTAAAATGGGGGAAACTATTAAAGCTAAGGTTATTGATGTTGATGATTCAGAGTGTCATGTTAAATTAAGTATAAAAAATTTAAATTATAGTGTTACACATAAAAGAAGAAATAAAATTAAAGAAACTGAGTTAGGATTTACAACACTTGGTAAAAAGCTTGATAAATGGATAGAAGATAAATATACTGAAATAATTAATAGTGAAAAATGTTAAAAATTTTCATAGAAAGTATTGACAAATTTCAATTAAACTGGTATATTAATTGTCGTCAGCACATGTTTTGGGCGATTAGCTCAGTTGGTTAGAGCACCTGCCTTACAAGCAGGGGGTCACAGGTTCGAGTCCTATATCGCCC
>CANQUW010000062.1 GCA_947627145.1 uncultured Bacilli bacterium | reverse complement strand
TGATGATTATTTATTAGCGGCTTACAACAAAGAAGAAGAAACAAGAGATGCTATTAGAGAACAAGCTATGGACGAGGTAATCGAACATCAAAAGATAGAAACAGCTAAAAAATTATATGACTCTAAAGTTAGCATAGATATAATCAAAAATGTTACAGGTTTTACTACACAACAAATAAAAAATATTTGTTTATAAAAAAATTGCTACCATCAGCAATTTTTTATTTTCTCAAATATTTTTTCTAATTCACATACATCCATACTACTCTTACCTAGTAATAATCCATCACAACTTTCACTAATAACATCTCCTACATTTAAAGAATCAACACTACCGCCATATAAAACTTTAACAGGTATAAATTCTTTAAGGGAGGATATCATCTCTTCTATATCACTTTTACTTGGAATATCACCAGTACCAATAGACCATATAGGTTCATAAGCAATTGTAAGTTTATCATAATTTATATCTATACCATCTAAATTACTTTTAACCTCATTCAAAACTACTTGAATAGGATTTTTATTTTCTCTTTCCTCTTTAGTTTCTCCGACACATAAAACTACATTTATATCTGCTTCAATTAATCTTTTAATTTTCTCTTTTATAATATCATTATCTTCTTTTTCTTCACTACGTCTTTCACTATGTCCTACCAAAACATATTCTACACCAAGAGACTTCAATTGACTAGCAGCAACTTCTCCGGTATGACTACCAACATCAAATCTACTAACATTTTGACTACCTAACTTTATATCATTATTTTCATAAAAAGACAAATAGATATCACTAGGAAAAACAACCACTTTAGAATCTTTTTTATCAATAGAAAATAATTTATTTTGATACTCTAAATATTCGTCCCTAGTAAAATTACTTTTATTATTAAGCATAACTATCATGACTATTCACCTCTTAATTTATCTACTACTTTAGAAAAGAAATTTTTATTATGTTTTGCTTCAAGTATAGCTCTTTCATAAACATTAACAACACTTTCAGCATAATACTTAGAACTACAAAGCTCAGATTTTATTCTTGCCTGTTTATCCATTTTCTTCTTTATAGCAGGATGCTTATACAAATATTCTACTTGCTCAAAACATTCATCTTTATTATTAAATATTTTACCATTAAGACCATCAGTAATTGTAGTTATAAAAGCTTCATCATTTATACATAAAGGACTAACTTCACTTGCCATAGCTTCAACCACAGTAAGCCCTTGTGTTTCAGTAGTTGATGCAGTTAAAAATAAATCCGCTATATGATAATAATATGGAACTTCTTCCCAAGGAACCTTCCCAGTAAAGATCACATTATCACTAATACCCTTTTCTTTAGCAATTTCTTTAAACTTATCTTCATCTGGTCCACTACCAACAATCAAAAGTTTATATGCCTTATTTTTTTTGACAAGTCTTTGGGATACATCAAGCAAAAACTCTACGTTCTTCTCTTCAGCAAGTCTTCCCACAAAAAGTAAAATATAATCCTTCTTAGTGAATCCTAACTTTTGTTTTAACCTACTAACTTCTTTACTATTAACATTTTCTTTAAAAAATCTATCTACTTCAATACCAGTAGGAATTATATTTATATTTTTCTCAAACTCATATTTTTCTTTAAATAATTTATATATCTTATCTGTAGGTACAATTAACTCAGTAGCAGTCTTATCACAATAAAACTTAGTTAAATACTCAACTATTTTCTTACTAGATTTTTCAAAATAACCATGAGTAATATAATGAGTATAATCTTCATACAAAGTATGATATGTATGAACAAGTGGTATCCCAAATTGTTTAGCAAATAACCTCGCCAAAATCCCAATACCAAATTCAGTATGAGAATGTATTACATCAAGATTCCAACTTTTCATAGTATTAATCATAGTTAAAGGATAAATCCTACTAAGTCTATAATCATATATCCCAACAGGAATACCAGGTACTTTAATAACATGACCATCCTCTAAAAGTTCATACTTAAGAGCATTATCACTTACTGTTACCAAATAAACATCATGCCCTTGTTTTTCCAAAGCACTCTTAAGCATCGCAACACTAGTAGAAACACCATTTATATAAGGAGGATAAGAATCCGTAAAAAGTCCTATTCTCATATTAATCAGCTCCCTTATCAAAATTAACTAAAATACCCCCAGCTATTATTCCTAAATAATATGTAATAACTCTCCAAATAAGTAAAGTTGCAACCATACTACTTCCACTTATAAAGTTTCCAAAAAATTTTAAAAATCCATATTCAATACCACCACTAGCACCTGGTATTGGTACAAAAGAACCAATTATTAAAACATAAGCAGAAGACACAATCGCATCCATTATATTAAGACTAGTAAAATCATGAAAACTATAAACTACAAATAAAGGAATAATATAAAAACAAGTTAAACTAATTAAATTTAAAACTACTCCAAGTACAAAACGACTTTTATTTTTCATCAAATCTTTAGTATTATCATGAAATTCAGTAAGTCTTTTATTCCATCTTTCTTTTGCAGCTTTTTTATCTTTAACAATATTTATTTTATCAAGCATAGAAACGATAAAGCTCATACATTTATGAGTAAATTTTTCACTAGATGCAATAAAGAAAAGAAATACCGCAACTAAAGTATTAATAATAAATCCTAAAAATATTAATTCTTTAAGTAATGTATTATTAGGAAAAATATTAAAACACCAATTATATAAAACTGCAACGCCACCATAAATAACAAGTGCTATTTGATAAAACATAAAATTCAAAATTATATAATTAGATGCTTTCGCAAAAGAAATCTTATGACGAGTAAGCATATAAATTTCCATAGGCTGTCCTCCAGTAGAAAAAGGAGTTATTCCATTAAAAAATTGAGTAATAATATTATGCTTAATAGATTCCCATAAACTAAACTTCTTTTTATTTCCAACTGTAATATAAATCATATAAGCACGTATTGCAATATATAAAAAATATAAAATTACTGCTATAAATATAAATCTCAAATCTACTTTTAATAAAGTATCCATAATATTATCAAAATCATCTTTTAAAACAAAATATAAAACTGCAATAGTAATAAATGCCAGAATAAATGTATTTTTTCTTAAACTCTTTTTATTTTCCATAACTACCCAACTCATTTATTTTTTCATAAATATAGATAATACTCTTATCATGACTTTCCACAGGAAAAGGAGTAAAGTCTTCTTTTTTCTCTAAATATTTTATTGTTTTTTTATCTTCAGGATTTATAGAAATCATAACTTCACTACTTCCTAAGTTAGAGGCAAAAGATATAGCTTCTTCTATAAAAGGTCTAACTCTTTTAGACTGTTCCATCAAAGGAAAAGATAAAAGACATGTTTTAAGATCACTTCTTAAATCCATTGTACAATAATCAATTACTTTATCTTTATCTTCTGCATATAAAACTCTATAAATACGAGTTCCACATCCATCATCAAAATTCTTACTATCTATATCTAATGCATTAAATTTATTAATATTTTCATTTTCTGGATTCATTACTAATACTTTCATATATATACCTCTTCTTTTATTTTATCGCGTCAATTCCTGGTAAAGTTTTACCTTCTAAATATTCAAGTGTCGCTCCACCACCAGTTGATGCATGATAGACTTTATCCTTAAGTCCTGCTTCACCTGCTGCCGCAACGATATCTCCCCCACCTAATATTGTACGAACACCATCAAGTGAAATTAAAAATTTTAACACTTCTTCTGTTCCTACTTTAAAATTAGAAAATTCATATACTCCAAGAGGTCCATTCCATAAAACAGTTTTCGCATCATCTAAATAATTTTCAAATAACGAAACAGTACCTTCTCCAATATCAAGTCCCATTTCATCATACTCAATTTCATTTATATCACGTTCAACAAAAGTATCAGTATCTACAAACTCTTTCGTGACTTTAAAGTCAATTGGTAAAACTATTTTATCAGAATACTTCTTAAGCATCTCTTGGCAAAACTCTAGATTATCTTTATCTACAATAGATGATCCAATATCATAACCTTCTGCTTGTAAGAATGTAAACGCCATTCCACCACCTATTAATATCTTATCACATTTTTTAACTAAATTTTTAATAACACCTATCTTATCACTAACTTTTGAACCACCTAAAACAACAATAAATGGCTTCACAGGCTTTTTAACAGAAGCTAAAGCATTAATTTCTTTTTCAATTAAAAATCCTACTGCAGATGGTAAGTTAGATGCAATACCTACATTAGAAGCATGTGCTCTATGTGCTGTACCAAAAGCATCATTAATAAACACATCTCCAAGACTTGCCCAATACTCTCCTAATTCTTTATCATTACTACTTTCTTTTTTACCATCTAAATCTTCATATCTAGTATTTTGAACAAGTAACACTTCTCCACTTTTAAGCTTCTTAATTTTTTCTTCAAGCTCACTACCACGAGTAACAGAAGAAAATTTAACATCTTGTTTTAAAAGTTCTGAAAGACGTTTTGCTACCGGTTTTAAATCATTCTTTTTAAGATCAGCTTCCTCTTTAACTCGACCTAAATGTGAAAACAAAATAACTTTTGCATGATTTTCTATCGCATATTCTATTGTCTTTAAACTCATAACAATTCTATTATCATCTATAATCTTCCCGTCTTTTATAGGAACATTAAAATCACATCTTATAAGTACTTTTTTGTTTTTTAAATCCATTTCTTTTATAGTCTTCATCATAAGTCACCTCTCTAATTAATATCGTACCATATTTAAATAGAAAAAAAAAGCTGAAATAACAGCTTTTTAAATTTCCATTAAATATTTAGCAGTTCTAACCATTTGAGAAGTATAGCTCATCTCATTATCATACCAAGCAACTACTTTTACAAGTTGTCTTCCATCAACATCTAAAACACTTGTAGATAAACTATCAACTACTCCTCCACAATGTGAACCAATAACATCACTTGAAACAATTGGATCATCTGTATATCCTAAAGTCTCATTACTAGATTCCTTAAGTGCTTGATTAATTTCTTCTACTGTAGTATTTTTCTTTAATTCTAATACTAAATCAATAACAGAACCAGTTGGTACAGGAACTCTCATTGCAACACCTTCAAGTCTACCATCAAGTTCAGGTAAAACTTTTCCAATAGCTGAAGCAGCTCCAGTAGATGCTGGAATAATATTTGCAGCTGCCGCTCTACCACGACGAGCTTTAATTCCTTTCTTATGAGCAATATCAAGTGTTGCTTGATCATTAGTATAAGCATGAACTGTAGTCATATAACCTTTAACAATACCAAACTTTTTATTTAATACATCAACAACAGGTGCTAGGCAGTTAGTTGTACAACTAGCAGCACTTATAACTTTTTCATCTCCTGTAAGTGTTTCATGGTTAACATTATATACTATAGTTTTAACATCTCCCTTAGCAGGTGCAGAAATAATAACTTTCTTTGCTCCTGCATCAATATGAGCACTTGCTTTTTCTAAACTAGTAAATAATCCAGTACACTCAAACACTACATCAATATCTAAATCTTTCCATGGAAGATTACGTGGATCAGTCTCTGCATATACTTTTACATGACGACCAGCAACTACTATATCATCACCTTCATAACTAATCTCATCAACACGATAGTTTCTATGATTAGTATCATACTTTAAAAGATAAG
>CANQUW010000061.1 GCA_947627145.1 uncultured Bacilli bacterium | reverse complement strand
TTTATAATTAAACTTATTAAGTAACATAATATCATTATTATGAAGTGTTGGTTCCATAGATTCTCCATTAACTCTAACAGGCATAACAACATAAGTCTTAATAAGAATAACAGCTATAATAGCAATTAAATAAGGTATTATTTCTAAAATAAATTTCTTCATAATAAGAAAAAGTAAAGACTAGCTTTACTTTGCACCTCTTTCCTTAATTCTATAGCTGCTCTTCATATCTTTTAAGAAGTTAAGTTTAGCACGTCTAACTTTACCTTTACGCACTACAGTAATCTTATCTATCTTAGGTGAATGAATTGGGAAAATTCTTTCAACTCCAACACCACTAGATATCTTTCTAACTGTAAAAGTCTCACTTACACTTCCTCCGTGACGACCAACTACTATTCCTTCAAATGCTTGGATACGTTCTCTTTTACCTTCGATAATCTTAACATCTACTCTAACAGTATCTCCAACACGGAATTCAGGAATATTAGGATTGATTTGTTTTTCATTAATTTTGTCAATTATATTCATAAGTACTCTCCTCTCTATTTATATTTAACCAATGATCATAAGTATATAACAAAGCGGATCATTTTTGCTTGACGACTAAAATTATATCATAGTTTTTTTATTTTAGCAAACTATTTTTTAGAAATCTTTTTCACAGCACTAGTCATATCTTTTTCAAAATAATCAATATCACCATAAGATGCTAAAGTTCTAGCTATTACTTTATTAACTTTAAACATAGTAGATAACATTTTTAAATCACTAATACTAGATACATCAATATCATTAACATAATCTTTAACTTCTTGTTCTAAAACTTTAGTAGAAAAATACTTTTTAAGAAGCTTTTTATTTCCATAAGCACTCATAAGCATTTGTACTTTTCTAGTATAATACTCAGAATATTGTCTTTTATCAAATGCTTCTAAAACTTTAGCATTAATCTTGTCTAAATATTTTTCTTTATCGATAAGAACAATAGGAACATCAAATATCTTCGCAGCATTCATATCTCTTTCACGTATTTCATCAAAACATAATATTCCACTAGGTATAAATGCCCCAGCTCCTCTTCCATCTTCTTTCTTAATAACGTGGTTATCAAACTTTTCTAATCTTCTTTTCTTCAACTCATCTTTAAGCATCCATTCTTCTTTTAAATTTTTAACACCGCCACAAATATTATTATAATTTGTATATATATCAGTTATTCCCATTGCAACAACCTCTTCTGGTTTAACATCATTAAAAATAAAAGTAAGACCATAACCATAAACCATTCCGAAGTGATTCTCATCAATATAACTAACATCTATAAATTCCCTAGTATTATCTTTCCAAGTTTCAGGATTTAAAATAATTTTTTCAGCATATTTTTGATTCTCAATACCAATTACTTTATGAACTAAAAATTCAAAATCTTCTCCTTCATAATTAATAACCTGAAAACCTTTAGGTAATTTTGTAAGACCATCTACCAAATTTTTTTGATAAATACCTTTAATCTTTTCATCTATTCTATCAAAATAAGTATATACATTATCACTCCAAAAATATCTAAGCTTATCATAATATTTCAATAAAATTTCTTTTTTATTACAATACATTAATTCAGCAACAGAACAAAATGTAATATACTCATCCATAGAAAATTCATCAGTTGTTTTCATATTCATTGTTATTTTTTGTACTTCACTAACTTTATTACAAAATTTCTTAAAACGCATACCAAAATAATTTTGTGAAATATAACTCTTTATTTTACCAATATTTTCAGTATTATTAATTTCATTCAAATAATATTCATTTCTAATATTATAAATATTAAGTAAATCTTCTTTATTTTTAATAGGAAATTTATCTCTATTAATATCTAAAACATAACATTTAAAACATTGTTTTAATTTTTCATCATCAACATCATTAACATCAATACTATCAATAATATCTTCACATCTATTATACATCTTTAAAAGCCTATTTATCTTACTTTCATT
The DNA here is from genome assembly GCA_947627145.1 of uncultured Bacilli bacterium. Next base: position 4,230 of record CANQUW010000061.1, on the reverse strand, counting down.
GTTAAAATATTCATCTGGCATTAATTTTACAAACTTATATAAATTTTCTTTATTTTCTATTTCTAATAAACAATTACATTTTCCTTGTTCAAATTCATTATACTTATAAACAATAGTTTTTAAAATAGTATTTTCATAAGAATTAGTATCAACAGCATTTTCTAAAAATTTTCTATCAATATCACTTTTTACACTAAACCTTTGTGTAATAAATCTTTTTATATAAAAATTTTCAAAAAGAGGTTTGATCTTTTCTAGGAATTCTCTATCTACTTTAGAAGAACTAGTAAATTTAAAAGCATGTTGTTTTAAAGATATATTATTTTCTAATAAAAACTTAACAACTTCTCCTACTCTACTATCAGTTAATCCCTCTTCCAAACTAGTAGCAGAAAGTTCTGAAAAGTTAGACATAATAAGTTCACTACCATAAAAATCTCTATATGACTTTTTAAAAAGTTCATCAATATAATAACCTTCTCCATTTTTAATTTTGTCTTCTACAAAATCATATTCATTTTCTTTTAGACTACATAAAGTTTCTCTTAATTCAGGAGAAGTAAAAGAACTATTTAAATAAGAAATAATTTCAGGATATTTATCTTCTAAATTTTCCATTAACATAACACTCACCCCATTTATAAAAGCTGGCATAATTATACCATATTTTTTACTTTTTGTAAAGAAAAAAGTCTAATTATAAGACTTATCTACTTCTATGCGGAGATTGAACTTGCTTATCTGGCATATCAAAAACTTGCCTATTAGCAATCAAAATCATTTTCATTTTAGCTTCTTTTTGCAAGTGAACAAGTTGCTTTGCCATCTCATCCAATTCTTTCTTTGCAAGATACATCTTATATTTATTTTTTATTTCCTGTCTAAATCTTTCTATTCTATCTAGAATAAGACGCGCACTTTCTCCCGTATCATCATCACTTATAAGGAGTAAAACAAGTTTTTCCATAAGATTTTCAAACCTTATATCAACCTTTTTCTTAACAAGATTATGTATAAATTCACGATTAATAACTCTAATATTACAAACAGAAGTTTTTAACACAGTAAAACTATTACTTCTTGACTTAAGCATATAACCATCAACAATATTAATCTTACCATTCAATTTTCTTTGCTTTTTACTACTTGGTCTTACTACTTTATAAGTCTTTTTCGACATAAGTTTTCACCTACTTTTCTAATAAATCCGGTCTATTTTCTTTTGTCCTTTTTATTCTCTCTTCCCTTCTATATTCATCAATTTTTTTATGGTTACCACTAAGTAATACATCTGGTACTTTCATTCCTTTAAATTCACGTGGTTTTGTATATACTGGATAATCTAAAAGTTCATCATCAAATGATTCTGAATCTAAAGAAGCTTCTGTAATTACTCCAGGTATAAGTCTTACAATCGAATCCACTAAAACCATACTTGGAACTTCTCCACCAGTTAAAACATAGTCACCTATACTGAGCTCTAAATCAACTATATTTCTTATTCTATCATCAAATCCCTCATAATGACCACAAATAATTATTAAATGTTTTTTTAAACTCAAATCACGTGCAGTTTTCTGTTTAAAAACCTTACCACTAGGTGTCATAAGTATAACATAAGAATCATCATCTTTTAAATCCATAACTGCATCATATATTGGTTGTATAGAAAGTACCATACCGGCACCTCCACCAAATGGTGTATCATCAACCTTACCATGAATATCATTTGTATAATCACGAAAATTATGAATGTTTATATCAACTTTTTTCAAATCTACCGCACGTTTTATAATAGATTCAGAAAAAACATTTGAAAACATATCTGGAAACAAAGTAAGTATATCAATCTTCATTCTACATCCCCTCTATTACTTCGACTAAAACTAAACTTTTTTTAGAGTCTATTTTCTTAATATAAGGAGAATTAAAAGGTATTAAAATCTCTCTATCACCAATTAAAACCCTCAATATTTTATTACTTTTACTCGCGTAAAACACTTCAAGAATTGACCCCTCATCTCCTGTAGTAGTAACAACTTTATAAGTAACTAAATCTTCATCAAGTATCTCATCATCAAGAAGATTAAGTTCACTTTTTTCTTTATATACGTCCTTATTTTTTAGAAATAAAACATCATCTAAAGTATCCAAACCTAAAAACTTAATCATATGATAATCTTTATGCACTCGATAACTTACTATTTTATATCTTTTTTCATCAATTATCAAGAAACTATCTACTAAAAAAGCTTTTTTTGGATACAAAAACTGTGATTTTATTCTAACTTCTCCTTTTACTCCATGAAAAGAAGTAATACGTCCTACAAAAACTCTACTCATTATTTTCTCCTAACTCATAAAGTAAAATAGATGTCGCAACTGAAACGTTTAAACTTTCTACTTTATCACTCATATTTATATATAAATTACTATCACACATATCACTTACCTCGTCTCGTACACCATTTCCTTCATTACCAACAACTAAAGCATAACATTTTTTATCTTTACTAGGTAACTTACGAACATCTTCCCCATGTGTAACTTTAGTACCATAAACAGGAATACCAGAAATCTTAATACGTGAAATAACTTCTTCTAAAGAATCAAAAATAATATTTATATGAAACATCATACCTTGAGTTGCACGTACTACTTTAGGATTATAAAGATCTACTGTATTTTTACCAAAAACAATAGTATCTACCCCAAAAGCAACTGCACTTCTAATAATTGTACCAATATTTCCTGGATCTTGAAGTCCATCTAAAAGAAGTATTTTATTTCCTAAATCATTATTATATGAAACCTTACTACAAAGACCCAATACTTTAGGAGGACATTCCAAGTCACTAATCTTTTTTATAATATCATAACTAACATATACAGCATGAGCTTCAATTGGTAAAGCCTCATCTTCTTCTATAATCATCTCTTTTAAAATACCACGTTTATAAGCCTCTATTACTAAATGATAACCTTCAACTATAAACTCACCATATTCTTCTCTATACTTTTTTTGTTTCAACTTAACATATTTCTTTACACGTTCATTTTCTGCACTAGTAATAACCATAAAACTCCTCCTAAAAATCTCTCATTTCTCTTTTTATTTTTTTATAATCTTTATAATTTTCAGAAACCAAATCCCAAAAATCTTTAGAATGATTAGGATAAATCAAATGAGAAAGTTCATGTACTATAACATAATCTAAATACTTAATATCTCTTTTAATAAGTTCTAAATTAAGAGTAATAACATGACTTTTAGTATTACAAACACCCCAACGAGTACTCATCTTACGAATACGCAAATCTACTTTTGGTATCTTTCTTGAAAAAGTAGAATGTAAGTAATCAAGTCTTTCTCTAAATATCTTCTTAGCTTCTTTCTTATACCATTTATAAATATCATAATCTTTATTTATAAATACTTTATCTTCTCCTAAAGATAAATTCACATAATCAACATAAACTATATCATATCTATGACCCAAATAATTAAAACCTTCATTATTTTTTTTCTTACGTCTCTCACTCTCAATCATTCTATAAATAGATTTTTTAGAATCATTCAGTAATTTTTTAATATACTTATCTGTTGTAAAAATATTAGTAGAAACATAAATCTTACCATCACTTTTAACTCTAATATAAGTATGTTTAGTAGTTCTTTTTTTTGAAACGATGACATCAATACTCTCTTCTTTATAACTAAATTTCATATAAACCACCAATTTCATTATACTAAAAATAAACTATCTATTCAATTACAAATTAAGACAAATAAATAAAAATAATTTAAATATATTAAAAACCACCATAATTTTATTATTAAATAATAGTTTATATTTTCCTTAACAAAATCCAACTTTTATGATAAAATCTTAAACAAGAACGAAAGGGAGATTAGTTATGAATACAGTTGGAATAATCGCAGAATATAATCCATTTCACAATGGACATTTATATCATTTTAAAAAAATAAAAGAAATGTACCCCGACTCTATTACAGTATTAGTTCTAGGTGGAAACTTCACACAAAGGGGTACACCATCCATATTAGATAAATTTACTAAAACAAAAATAGCATTAGCTGAAGGAATAGATATTGTTATAGAACTTCCATTTATCTTTGCAACTCAAAGTGCAGATTTCTTCTCACATGGTTCTATACAAATATTAGAAAACTTAAAAGTAGATACCTTAGTATTTGGAAGTGAAACA
>CANQUW010000060.1 GCA_947627145.1 uncultured Bacilli bacterium | reverse complement strand
TAATATCTTCTTCTAAATTTAAAAGATCAGTAACATATAAAACTAAATCATTAGTCTCTCCTACACTTTTTAATATATTAATATATTCATTTGTATCTTTTACTACTACTTGATAGTCACCATAGTTTTTAAGTCTAAAACATCTTCTACATAAATCTTGACTCATACTAGTAACATATCCAGGCTTCATAATATTATCATCTTGTAATTCTACTCCACACCCAATACATTTCTTACTCATAATATTCTCCTTTTTTAAAGAGCCCTTGTTTTTCATATTTATTAATCAATCTCTTCTCTATAATTCTATTGAAACTTGTAATTTTCAAATCTTTTTTAGCAAGTGGCTCTACAAGTATAGTCATAATATTAAATCTTTTACCAGAAAGTATATCTGTAGGTATCTGATCTCCTATCATAACCATTTCATTTTTTTCTAAATTATATCTTTTTACTATTTGTCTTAATCCTTTAGTTAGAGGTTTCATCGCAAAACTAACCGCATCAATATCTAACTCTTCTTTGTAAGGTTTAAGACGTTTTTTAGTATTATTAGAAATAATTAATACTTTAAAATCTTTTTTTAATTCTTTAACTAACTCTTTTACTTTATCTGGACAATTTTTATCATCTATCAAAGCAAGAGTATTATCTAAATCAAATATTAAACACTTAATTCCCTTACTTTTAAGTAAAGGATAATTAATATCAAAAATAGATTTTTTATACATATCTGGTATCAACATATAACCTCCTAATTATTAACTCTTTGATGCATCATTTCAGTATCCATTGTAATCTTATCAAAGATAAAACCATTTTCTTTACCATATTTTATAATTCTGTCTAAGGCATCTCTAGTATATGGCTTTATATCGTGCATTAAAATAATATTCACACGATCTTTACTAAGACTATTGGTAACACGACGAACTATACTATCCGGATCACGAAAATCTCCTGCATCTCCACTATTAATATTCCAATCAAAATATCTATATCCCTCTCTTATAACCGAATCAGTTAAATCAGTCATAAGTCCAGGTACATATTTACGACTAATAGTATTACTAGATCCTCCAGGAAAACGTATTATTTTACTATCCTGTCCTGTAATAGAATCAACTCTTTTCTTAACTGTATTCAAATCCTCAAAATAAGCATCATGTGATGAATAAACATAAGAATAATCATGAGTAGATGTATGAAGTCCAACTGTATGACCCTCGTCATATTCACGTTTTATCAACTCATCAGGACCTTTACTAGTAACAAAGAAAGTAGCTTTAACTCCATTATCTCTTAAAATATCTAAAATAATATTAGTAGTACCACTTTGTGGTCCATCATCAAAAGTTAAATATACTGTACCATTCTGTCCACGACGTGCCACAATAACAGTCCTTTTAACTTCACTTTCATTTCCCTCTTTATCACTAACTTTATAAGTAACAGTATAAGTACCAGGTTTACTAGCATCAACATCTCCACTAACATCTACCTTATCATTAAGATTCTTATCACAATTATCAATAACTTCATATCCAGGGTCATGATATTCTTCTCCTACAAAAGCATATGTAATATCTCCTCCATTAAGTTTAATTACAGGTCCTTCTATATCCTTATAAATTAATTTTCTAGTAACACGTCTTAAATTATGAGATTTATCACGAACACTATAAACAACTTTATTAAGAGAATTCTTTACTTTAACTTTACGAGTAAGATTACCATCAAAAGAATCAAATGCCCTATAACCAGGTTCTTTATACTCACTTCCTGGACAAACATAAAATGTTTTATCTCCAAATAAATCTATATCAGGTTTTTCTTTATCACTAACAATAACAGTACGTTTCTTTGAAGTTGTAAAAAAACCATTACCTACTTTATAAGTAATATTATATTTACCAAGTTTTTTATAATTGACTTCACCAGAAACTTTAACTTTACCTGTAAGATTATGTCCAAAATAATACGCACTAAATCCTTTATCTTTATATTTAGTACCTACTTCTATTACAATCTCTTTTTCTCCTTTTAATTTAATAGTAGGAAAGAAAAGTAGTAAAGCAAGTAAAAAAAGTAATAAAACACAAAGCAAAGGAATAGAAATAAGCCAAAACTTTTCAAAGTGCTTATTTCTAATTTCCTTTTTTTCTTCTTCTAATAAATCACTTCTACTAGTACTACTATTTCTCTTTTGTTTCATAATTATATCTCCACTCAACACTTTATATTATACTTTTTTTTCTTCAATAAGTAAAGTTTTACTACATATTATTCTGTCTCATAATTATTATTTTTAATAAATTCTCTTAAAATTTTAGTAAGTGCTCTTTTTTCAATACGTGATACATAACTACGAGAAATATGAAGTTCTTTAGCAATAACTTTCTGAGTTTGTTCAGGATTATTATTAAGTCCATATCTTCTAATTAATATTTCTCTTTCTCTATCATTAAGTATCTTAATATACTTATTTAATAAAGAAACATCTTCTTTTAAAGATATATCATCTATAAAATCTACTGTAGGTACTTTTAATATATCCAAAATAGATATCTCATTTCCATCTTTATCAAAACCAATAGACTCATTAATAGAAATATCTTTAGAAAATTTATTATTACTTCTAAAATACATAAGTATCTCATTTTCTATACATCTTGCACAATAAGTAGTAATTTTAGTACCTTTCTTATTAGAATAAGAATCTATTCCTTTAATAAGACCAATAGTACCAATACTGATTAAGTCATCTTGATCAACATAGCGACTTTCATATTTTTTTACAATATGCGCAACAAGACGAAGATTATGTTCAATTAATTTGTTACGAGCATCTTTATCTCCCATTAAACATGCATCAATACACTTTTTCTCCTCTTCACTAGATAAAGGCTCCGGAAATACTTGATTAGAGTAAGATGCAGTAAATCCAAAAAAAGTTTTTAAAATATTAAATAACTCAAATAACATATAATCACCAATAAATTATATGTCGATTTTTGTATATTAATGAAAAAGAAAAAGCAAACTAATTAATTTGCTTTAATAATCATTAACGACTTTTATAACTTCCAGTCCATCCATTACCTTCAACTTCAAAGTCATCACTATCTTCGTTTATAAATTCTCCCCATCTTCTACCTTGAGCATCTTCCCATTCTTCTATATATTCTTTGTTTTTAGCAGAATTTATTTCACTTTCTTTTTCAATCGCATAATCAAAAGCTTTAAAAGTTCCAAAAGAAATACCTACCATAGTACCAGCAAGAACAAGACCAGCTGCAGTAGTTTTTAATTTAGACTTAATATTATCTCTTTTCTCTTTATTTCTTCTTTCTATTTCTTCATCAACTAATTGATTAATAACTTCTTCAAATTTTTCTTCATTAATTTGTAAATTAATAACTCCCTTTTTAGACATAATTAACCACCTTTCACTAATATAAATCTACATAAAGTAAGAGAATAACCTCTATCTAAGTTTAATTTTTAAAGTTTTACCATGAATTGTAGGAACAGTAAGTTCACCATCCTCAAATTTAAAATCATCTTCATCTACAGTATTTGCTTTAGGTAACTTAATATCTTCCCCACTCATTTTTGCTTTTGAAATAGCGTAAACTCCACCACCTGTAAAAGTAAGAAGAAAACCTATTTGTAATGCAGTTATAACTCTTTCCACATTAATCATTAACTTATCAATTTTACTTTCTTTTTCAGTATCCACTACATTATTCTTTTCAAATTTCTTATCATTCATAACCTTACATCCCCTTCCAATATGTACACATTATACCACAAAAATGCTTTTTAATCAACCTTTTTCTCTTTAAGTCTCCTATTTTCAACTGCTTTATAAGCACTTTCACTATCAGAATAATATATAGGACCACTAGCAAGTTTCTGTTCAGTCTCACATCCTTTTCCAAGTAAAAGTATAATATCCTTATCTTTTGCCATATCAACAGCACGTCTTACAGCTTCTTCTCTATCTACAATTATTTCATAAGAATCCTTATCATCAATTAAAGAAGCCATTTGTTCCGCTATTTCATAAGGATCTTCTCCTCTAGGATCATCAGATGTAAATATAGCATAACTAGCATTATCATAAACAACTTTACCCATAAGAGGTCTTTTTTCTTTTTCTCTACTACCAGCAGACCCAATAACTACAATAGAACGATTGATATCAAGTGTATTTACAAATTCTAAAACACTTTTAACTGCATTAGTAGTATGAGCATAATCAACTATTACAGTATAAGGTGTATCAGTATTTAATACTTTAAGTCTTCCATCAACTTCTAACTTAGAAGTTCTCTTTTGTAATTCTCTCATAGGAACACCAAGTTCCAAACATACAAGAAGAGCAGCCGCTAGATTATAAACGTTAAAAACACCAAGCAAAGAACTTTCTATATTATATTCTTTATTTTTATATTTGTATTTTATTTTAGTATATTTAGGTTCCAACTCATAATCAACTATTTGTAAGTCACATGATGAGTCTCGTCCATAAGTAACAACTCTACCATTACAATGTCTTTTTACTCTTTCAAAATAAGTATCTTCATAATTTAATACACATATACCATCTTTCTTAGTTTGAGAAAAAAGTCTACACTTACAATCAATATAATTATCCATAGTCTTATGAACATTTAAATGATCTTCTGTAATATTAGTAAGAACACTAACATCAAATTCCAAGCCTTCAAGCCTTCCACGAAAGAAACCTTCACTACTAGCCTCAAAAGATATATATTTACATCCAGAATCTACAAATTTTCTAAAATATTTATATAAAACTGGAGCATCCGGTGTAGAATTTTTTAAACTTTCTTTAAATTTACGACATTCTACTCCATTACTTCCTAAATAACCACATACATCATCTCCAAGTAAAGTATGAATAATATAAGATGTTGTAGTTTTACCATCTGTACCAGTAACACCTATCATAGTAGCTTCTTTTTCTGGATAATCATAAAATCTACTACATAAAAAAGGTAATTCTTTATTAGTATCTTCAACATAAACAGAAGGAACTATTGTATTAATATCTTTACGAGATACTACTAATGCACTCGCACCATGACTAACTGCATCATCAATAAAATCATGTCTATCTGCAGTAACACCTTTAGTACATACAAATAAGTCACCAGCCTCTACATCTTGTGAATTTATTTTAATATCTTTAATCTCTGTATCGTAACTAACATCATAAATATCACTTAACTTTTTCATAAAATTAACCCTCCTAATGTAAGTATATAGTAAAGTTTAAAAATTTAAAATGGTTTTTATTGAATTATACGAAATTTTACGATAAAATAATACTAGGATAGGTGAAGAATATGAAGACGGTTGTTATAGGAGCTGGATCAGACTTAGGTGTCCAAATAAATGGCGCAGTTAGTGGTCCAATTCAATTAATTAGAGATATGAGTAGTTTTTATAAAGGAGAAATTATATCTATTACTCAAAGTCCAGCAATTATTAAAAATAGAAATCTAGCAGAAAAAAGAAAGAATGAACTTGAAATAAATTCTTTCAATAAAGCATTATATAATAAAGTTGTAGAAAAACTAGATGCTGGATTATTTCCAGTTACTATTGGTGGAGATGCGAGTATATCTATCGCAACAATTCTTGCGAGTACAAAAAACAATAACAATACTGGAGTAATTTGGTTTGGTGCTCATCCTGCTTATAATAATTATGAAACCACACCAACAGGTAACGTCCACGGTATGACTCTAGCAACCATTACAGGAAATAAATGTGATGAGTTAAGATCATTCCATGAAACTGGTACTACAGTAAATCCTACAGCTGTTGCTATAATAGGTGCAAGAAGTATAGATGGAAGAGAACAAGAAGCATTAAAATACAATAATGTAAACATCTTCTCTACGGAAGATATAAAAAGTATGGGTGCAGGATCAATTGTTGATGAAGCTTTTAGAAAAGTAAGTGAAAAAGCAACAAAAATTCATGTAGTATTTGACTTAGATTTAATAGATCCAGAAGTATCAATCGGTGTATCAGAACCAGTTGATAACGGAATAGACGAAAAAACCGCTATGGAATTAATTGATGCAGTTTTAACACATGCAAACGAACTTATAGCATTTGACATAGTTGAATTTAATCCAACTAAAGACCCAGATAGAAAAACAGAACAAATTGCTTTAAATATATTAGCAAAAATGACAAGTACACTTGATGATTTCAAAGAAGAAAGCGAAGCTACTAGTTAGCCTCACTTTTTTATTTTATAAACATATATTTTTTATTTGTTGTTCACTAAAACCCGTAGCCGTCTTTATAATATCCATACTTGTATTAGCATTATAAAGTCTCTTAGCTGTAGCTATCTTTTCTTCTGCTTTTCCTTCTGCCTTTAATCTCTTTTCTTTCTTCTTTGCATAAACTTGATGTAATATC